>NZ_SFBV01000024.1:0-11385 GCF_007095585.1 Microcystis sp. M_OC_Ca_00000000_C217Col | reverse complement strand
CTTAACCCTTGTTGTAAAGGTACACAGCTAACTTCATTGAGAAAGTTTAATTCTTCTTGTTTTTTCCAATCGGTCAACATTGAAGAAGTTTGAGCGTAGCCTACTCTTTCTTGTCTTTCGTACCAAGCTTGTGTTCGTTCGTGGAGAGCTTTGTTGTAAACTAATCTTACACAGCCCAATGTGCGCCGCAATAGCGACTCTTGTTCGGGTGTGGGGTAAAATCGGTAGCGATAGCTTTTCCATATCCCGCATTCTAGCATATATCGTGTAAATGTGCTAATATTTGACGGTAAAGCCAACCTAGAACGGCGGGGTTTCAGACCCAAAATTTCCGATGAAAAAGTCAGAGATCCAAATTTTCCTAGCTCACGCTAGTGAGGACAAACCAGCAGTTTTGGCACTGCATGACCGCCTTAAGCAAGCGGGATATAAACCTTGGTTAGATAAAAAAGACCTGATTCCGGGTCAAATTTGGCGAGATGAAATTCCGAAAGCGATTAAAGCTAGTCAGATTTTTCTCGCCTGTCTGTCAGCGAAATCAGCTAATAAGCAGGGATACATCCAACGGGAGTTGAGGATTGCACTTGATACCTTGGGAGAGATGCTACCGGGGACAATTTTTTTTATTCCCATGAGGTTAGAAGAATGCGAAATTCCTGATCTGCGACTTGCAGAAGTTAGCTTGAATCTGCAAGATATTCACCGGCTTGATTATTGGCAAGAAGACGGATTTGAGCAACTAGAAAGAGCAATTGGCTATCAGTTCAAGCTTGAACCGGAAGAGCCAAAACAACTGTTATCAGTATTTAACTTTGAGGTGGTGGGAGTAAATGCGAAGGGTGAGCAAATCAAAAAAGAGTCGAAACAGTCCCAATATTTCAGGGAAGATCTGGGCAAAGGCATCACCTTAGAAATGGTCGCCATTCCGGGGGGAACTTTCCTGATGGGAACAGAAGATGAGGAAATCGAAAGACTGGTTAAAAAATTTAATTGGGAAGGATTTAGAAGGGAAAGACCACAACATGAAGTAACTGTCCCACCCTTCTTTATGGGTAAATACCCCATCACCCAGGCCCAGTGGAAAGCGATCGCCTCTCGCACGGATTTAAAAGTTAAACAAGACCTTGATTTCAAGCCAGCCTATTTTAAAGACCGTCCCGATAGCGATCGCCGTCCCGTGGAACAAGTCAACTGGTACGATGCGATCGAATTCTGTGCGAGATTATCAAAACTAACGGTTCGGGAATACCGACTACCGAGTGAAGCGGAATGGGAATACGCTTGTCGTGCTGGAACCACCACCCCGTTTTACTTTGGGGAAACCATTACGGGGGAATTGGCTAACTACAATGCCAGTAATACCTACGCCGATGAACTGAACGGAGAATATCAAAACGAAACAACTCGCGTGGGACAATTTCCCCCAAACGCCTTTGGACTGTACGATATGCACGGCAATGTCCGGGAGTGGTGCGCCGATACTTGGCACGATAACTATGACGGTGCGCCGACGGATGGCAGTGTCTGGATAGAAAATGGTAATAATAATCGTTCTCCTTTGCGGGGCGGTTCCTGGGGCTACAATCCTACTTACTGCCGTTCCGCGATTCGCTACGACTACTACTTCCGCCGCGTCAACCGCATCAACAATTACGGTTTTCGGGTAGTCTGCGTATTCGGGAGAACTCTCTAACCCTTTTGCCTTTTTCCCCTTTTACCCTCATTCCCTATTTTTTCTTTTTTCTTTTCTTTCCCGCCCTTAGGCGGGTCGATTTTGTAGGGGCGAACTCGACCCATTTGGTCGATTTTTGCTTAACAATTGTCAAGGATTGTTAAGATGCGCTTACCCTGCACTTTTCCCCTAGTTCCCAAAACTAAACTCTAGGAATTTTTAGCCACTGCTAAAGAGGATGAAGTGAGGGCAGAAAAGAATTTAAGAGCATGGGTTGTTAGTCAACTAGCTGAAAATAATTAACTAGGGTTTGCTGAAAAAGTTTGTTGGTGGGGTTAGGAGTCAGGAGCCGGTCGTCAGGAGTCAGGAGAATTAAGAATGAGTAATAATCAATTAAATGGTTTATTTAGAGATTTTCTGCCAGTTAATCCGCCTTTTTGACGTTTTTGAATCCTCAAAAATCAATTATGCGAGAGGTTTATTGTTACCCATCAAAAAAACAGGGAATCTCAACCGTTAAGTTAACACCAGTGAAGCCTTGCGCCCAAAATTCGAGGCTGTCAACATCAGTTAACTTTTATCAACGTCCAGACTAGACTTTCATGGGTTGGGAGTATCATCGAAGTATAAATACTTAGTGATGCCGATTCTCTAGGTTAAAAAATAGCCCCAGTCAAGGAGCGGAGGCGACCATGAATGACCTCTATGGCCAAGGCTTTGCGCCAGAAGACTATTCGCTTAACCCTTTAGATAGTCAAGCTTTGGAGTTAGTTTCCCCAGATTTTACCGAGGTGAATCTGCCGGAAACCGAAAGCGGTTGGCAGGAAATGCCGAATCAAGAGTATTGGAATTGGCAAAATGAGACGATGGAGGCCGCTTTCAACTATCAACCTGATGAGTCTTGGCAAGATGTATCCCACTGCCATCAGGATTTTCATTATGAATCGCCAGAAGCTTTAATTAATGATATTCCCCATCAAGAATTAGGGTTTACGGGGTTAGGAAATGTGCATTTGTTGGCAGATTTACAAACGGGGCCAACCTGTGGTTACGAAACCATTGAAAATATTGTCCAGTGTTTTCATCCCGACATTACGAATAATTTCTCAGACCAACTGCAAATAGACTATCCCGGTCGAGGAGGTGCTTTAAATCCTGAAGATTATCAAGAAATTTTGAGTTCTTATGATATCCCCTCCCATTGGGCAAGTTTTGACCATCAGGAATTGGCTAATGCTTTAGATGAGAATCGTCCCGTGGTTTTTGTCGGAGATGCCCACGATTTAGACCCGATTTCCTATCCCGATTCTCAATCTTGGCACGCGATTACTTTAACCGATGTTAGCCGAAATCTCGATGGTGACGTTATTGGTTATCGGGGGATTGATTCTAATTTTCCCTATGAGGAAAAGTTTTGGTCTTGTTCGCAAATTGAACAAGCAAATGAGCAGTTGACCGGGGAGGTTTTAATTACCGATAAACCGGCGGAAGCTTGGCCGTTTAAAACTACTTGAGCAAAGTTGATCTGGGAGAGGAAATCTTATGACTGCTGAAATAATGGGATTTTATGTTGTTAATGGGGTTATCAATTTAATTAATAGTCAATTGGCGAGACAAGCAACGGAAAAACTGGAAGATAAGCGACAGGAATTTCAAAAATGGCAACAATTAAATAATCAGGAATTTCAGCGAGAGCAATTTGAAAAACAGAAGCAATTGCAGAAAGAACTTGCTGAAGATAACCGTCAAACTCAGTTAAAAGTAGCCCTAGAACAACGAAATACTGCTCGTCAAGTTGTTCAAGATCAGAAATTATTTCAAAACTGGCCTTTGAGAATTGTTCCCGATCAAATTTTGAATGCTAATCATGATGAGAATTTACTTTCTCTGAGAATAATTCCCGCACCTCCTGTTATCGATTTTGATCAATTTGGTGGCAACAACAAAAGTTTTCCTAATATTGAAACTGGTTTAGCGCAAGGATTACGGGAATTTTTTAATCAACATTATTCTTTTCAAAGTACCGAAAGACCGATCGAACTAATTGATGGTGGATGGGATAGTAAACGCTATCATGGTGGTGCGGCTATTATAGGTCTTTTTGCCTTATTAAAATCTGAACCCATGTTAATTTTAGAGTCACAAATTGATGGGGATTATCTTCATCTTAATGTGGGCTATTGGGGAGAAGGACAGCAAAAATATTTTTATCAATCGATTATTTCTAATCTTCCCTATCGAGAAGTTGTCTATGAATCTGTTAAAATTAGAGCAAGACAATGGCGAGAAAAAAGAGAGCAACTGGCAAAACAATTAAATAAATCTTTGGAGGAAATTGATCGGCAATATGGGAGTGATAATGCCTTTAATTTGAAAATTTTACAAGACGAAGAAGCTCTCAAGAGTGCGGGAATCGATAGCAGTGATTTAGCGACTCAACCGTATAAAGTTACGGCTAAGGATTTTGAATATCTCTGTCAGTTTTTAGTCAAATGTCAATCACTGGTAGGCGGTTGGATTGCCGATATTCACTACCTAATTCATCACAATGTCCCGCCCATTTTGCCTAAGCTTATACCCGATTTAATGCGAGGTATTGATGATCCTAAGTTATTAAAGACTATCGTTTCTGGCTATCGTCAGGTTTATGAGGCTTTAGAAAATGAACGCCCCGCTTGGATGCCTGAATTAGCATTAGATTTAGCTGATAGTTTAACTGCTTTGCCTGATAAAAATTGGGCAAGAGAACAGCTAGATTATTCCGTTAAGTCTTGGTTGCGATTGCGGGGGATAAATAAAGAGGGTGAGTTGGAGAGTTTACTTGGTACTTTAGGGGATACCGTAGCACTAGGGGATATTGATTATGTAGAGAAGTTAGAGAAAATTTTATTTATTGTCAAAGCTGATAAATTAGGATATAAAGCTATTTTTAAGAAATTATACTCTAGATTAGATCGTCAGAAAAAAGAGCAACAAGAGAGAGAAAAACAGAAGAAAGAACAACAACAGAGAAAAAAAATACCATCAGGAAGTTCTGTGAAATTAGCCCTTGGGGGAAAAGCTAAAATATTTTGTCCACGCTGTGGTCGAATTAATAATATTTCAAGGTATGATCAAACAATAAATTGTAGTTTTTGTGGATGTACCATTAATGTAGCTGCACGAAAAGAAGAATTATTCTTTAAGGAGAAAAAAATCAAGTGTCCAAGGTGTAGAACAATCAACATCGTGAGAAATAACATATTCAACTGTAATGCCTGTGGTTGTACAATCAACGCTTCTGCTAGAACTAATGAACTATTTGATTAAAAGTTGATTTAGCTAATCATTCTCAACTTAACCAACTCCGTCGCCAATTACCTAGTAATGCTCAATTTTTTGATTTTCAAACTGTCACCGTCGATAGTCGAGGCAAGGAAGTCAAACGGGAAAAGAAACAAGCGCGGTATTTTACAGAAAACTTGGGCAATGATGTCACCCTGGAAATGGTCGCTATTCCAGCAGGACAATTCAAGATGGGTTCACCCGATGGACAAGGAAATGATAACGAACGTCCCCAACATCTAGTGACCGTTCCTGCCTTCTTTATGGGCAAATATCCCATCACTCAGGCCCAGTGGAAAGCAGTGGCCTCCCTGCCGAAAATTGAATGTGACCTTGACTTAAATCCTTCTAAGTTCTCTGGCAATAATCGCCCCGTTGAACGAGTCTCTTGGTACGCTGCAGTGGAATTCTGTATGCGACTCTCGAAAGCGACGGGACGAGACTATCGCCTCCCCTCGGAAGCGCAGTGGGAATATGCCTGTCGTGCAGGAACCACCACTCCCTTCTATTTCGGGGAAACCATCACCCCCGATTTAGCCAACTACGACGGCAATTCTATTTATGCTCAGGGACCCAAAGGTGTTTATCGTCAAGAAACCACCCCTGTTGGTAAATTTCCCCCCAACGCTTTTGGACTGTACGATATGCACGGCAATGTCTGGGAATGGTGCGCCGATACCTGGCACGATAACTATAAGGATGCGCCGAGGGATGGCAGTGTCTGGATAAAAAATGGTGATGATAATCGTTCTCCATTGCGGGGCGGTTCTTGGTTAAACAACCCGAATTCCTGCGGTTCCGCTTACCGCGTCAACTACGATTGGCACTTCCTCTTCAACAACGGTTTTCGGGTGGTGTGCAGTGCTGGGAGGACTTTGTAGCAGAAAAGAATTTAAGAGCATGGTGTCAACAGACTTGCAAAAATTAGGTGGGCATTGCCCACCCTAATCTTAGGATGGCGGTTTGTAGGTAGAAGCAACGGATAATTCCTTTAATTGCTTCGCTGCCACTGTTGAAGGTGCAGAAGTGAGTAAACAACTAGCTTGCTGGGTTTTCGGGAAAGCAATCACATCGCGAATTGATTCTTCCCCCGCTAACAACATCACCAAGCGATCTAAACCGTAGGCGATGCCACCGTGGGGAGGGGTTCCGTATTCAAAAGCTTCTAACAAAAAGCCGAATTTATTATAGGCTTCCTCTGGGGACAGACCGATGGTAGCGAAGACTTTTTCCTGTACTTCCCGTTGATAGATCCGCAAACTGCCGCCACCGATTTCAATACCATTAAAAATCATATCGTAGGCTAGGGCGCGAGCCTGGGCTAGATCGTCTAAATCTTCGGGATTAGGGGCAGTAAAGGGGTGATGCAATGCTTCTAGGCGTTTTTCCTCGGCGTTGTATTCAAACATCGGGAAATCCGTCACCCAGAGGAGGTTGATTTTCTCCGGATCAATTAATCCCAATTGTTCCCCTAAAACTAAGCGTAGGCGGGATAGGGATTTATTGACTGTATCGGTATCTCCTGCCCCAAATAAAAGCAGATGCCCCGGTTTTGCACCAGTCTTCTCGATTAAAGCCTGTTTTTGTGCCTCTGTCAGGTTATCTTTAATCGCACCGATGGTATCAAAATCGTAGTCCTCGCGCACGCGGATGTAGGCGATTCCCTTCGCACCCGCATCGGTGGCTTCTTTGAATAAATCCCCACCCGGTTTGATTCTGACGTTAGAAATCGCCTCGTTACCGTTGGGAATCGGTAAAACTTTCACCGTCCCACCACTAGCGATCGCACCTGAAAACACCTTAAATCCCGAATCGGCAAAAATCTCCGCCACATTGACCAATTCCAAGCCAAAACGAGTATCGGGGCGATCGACCCCATAGCGATCCATAGCCTCAGCATAGGTTAAACGGGGCAGGGGCAGGCTTATATCGATATTTTTGACTTTTTTGAAGATATGAGCGATTAAAGCCTCATTCAGGGCTAAAATCTCGCTTAAGGAGAGAAAACTCATCTCCATATCCAACTGAGTAAATTCCGGTTGACGATCAGCACGCAGATCTTCATCCCGGAAACAGCGAGCGATTTGATAGTAGCGATCCATTCCCGACACCATTAATAATTGCTTAAATAATTGCGGTGATTGGGGTAAAGCGTACCATTGGCCGGGGTTGACACGGGAAGGAACCAGATAATCCCGCGCTCCTTCGGGAGTTGATCGAGTTAAAATTGGTGTTTCCACTTCGATAAAATGCTGTTCATCTTCGAGAAAACGGCGCATTTCCTTGACAACTTGGTGACGTAGTTGTAAATTCTGACTCATACGCTCCCGGCGTAGGTCTAGATAGCGGTATCGCAAGCGCACATCTTCCCGTACCGATTCACTTTCGGAACTGGAGACGACAAAAGGCAGTTGTTTAGTAACCCCGTTGAGAATCTCGATGCTACTGGCATAAATTTCAATTTCTCCGGTGGCAATGCGGGGGTTAAGGGATTCGGGGGGACGTTGACTGACTGTTCCCGTCACCTTGATGACATACTCGTTTCTGACGGTTTCAGCGATGGGGTAGGAAGCGGGAGTTCGTTGGGGATCACTGACGATCTGGACAATACCACTGCGATCCCGCAGATCAATAAAAATAACGCCACCGTGATCGCGACGGCGATCGACCCAACCGAAGAGGGTGACACTTTTTTCAATTTCGATCGCGCTAAGGTCGCCACAGTAGTGAGTTCGCATAGTCTAACTAGAGAATTACTTATATTACGAATGTAGTATAGAAAGGATGGGGCCAGAAAAAAATCAGACGGCCTTGCTCATTATGCCAGTATTTTGTCGCTCTTGTCCCCTTGTTTAGGGTATTTTTATGGTCTCTTAGTCCTCAGCTATCGGCTTTTCGCGGATCGGCTATAATTAACAAGGATCCTCTAGCAGTTACCGATTGTGAACGATTAAAATCATGAATTCCTTAGAAAAAAAAATGGTGGAACTGTTAAGAGAACTCAGGGAAGATCACCATGTTTCAGGGGTAAAAGCGGAATTCGAGACGGAAGGAACCCGACTGACGGAAGCGATGCGGTTGAAAGAAATTAGTCTGCAAGCGGGGGTGGATTTTAATCTGAAAATCGCCGGTTGCGAAGCGATCAGAGATATCTTTGATGCGGTTAATTTAGGAGTCGATCGCTTGATTGCTCCCATGGTAGAAACAGGCTACGCTTTACAAAAATATCTGCGGGCAGCTAGGAGGGTTTTAGCTGATCAAGGGGTGGAAGATGTGGAGTTATTGGTTAATATTGAAACGATTACTGCCTGTGAGAATTTTCAGGAAATGTTAGCGATTCCAGAGATAAAATCTCTCGATGGTATCGTCATCGGACGGATGGATTTAGCCTGTTCTTTGGGATTAACTCGCCGGGATGTCAATAGCGAGCAAGTTTTGGATCTGGCTTTACCTTTGGCAAAAAAAGCTAAGGCTGCCGGTTTGACTGTGGCTATTGGGGGTGGGGTGTCACTAGATTCTTTACCGTTTTTCAAAATGTTCTGCCAAGGACATTTTGACCGCTTCGAGACGCGCAAAGTTATCTTTAATTGTCCCCAAGCTTTGGATAATTTTAGTTTAGCTTTGCCCAAGGCGATCGAGTTTGAATTACTCTGGCTAGAGAATAAAAAAAATTATTATGGTGCTATTGTTCGTGAAGATGACCTGCGTTTAGAAATTCTCCATAATTTACTTTTTGGTTAAAGATATTAGTCCTTCGATCGACCGTTCAAAACTCGAGCTTCTCTCATCCTAACCAGTAAGTACCTAGGCAAAATTATTTACACATGACGATCATTGCCCCGTAAGGGTTTTAGCTCGATCGGGCAGGTAATTAATTTTGCATGACTACTTAATACTACATCCTGTTTAAAAGGTATAGGGAAGCAGCGGAGCAGGGAGCAGGCTCTCTTATTCTTGGTGTGTTTAAGTATCTAAGCACAATTAATTACACATCTAAGCCACTACTCCGTCAGACTTCTGATGTGAGGAAACAGTGAACTGAAAACTCAAATCCGATCCCTAATAGCTGTATCCCGTCTCGGAGTCTCGGAGTCTCGGAGTCTCGACTAGGAAATTAATTTTGCACGACTACTTAACTTATATGGGAGCGCTCAATCTTTGTGTCCTTCGTGTCTTTGTGGTTCGCACCACACCCCACACCCACCAACAAACTTTTTGCCGCAAACCCTAGATAGTTAACAGTTTCCCACCCCCATTAGCTAATCTGGATACTTTCCTCGCAGCACATCTGGTACATTTTGTCAAAAAAACTTTTTCGTTTTAACATAAGTACACATATTTTTGGCAAAAGATCTTTTTCGTCAGAGGAGCAATTGGCAAGTTTTTCCTGGGGACGAATTAGTCATCCTAGACTGGGTAAGGGTTTCAAGGCACAAAGACTAAAAATGCACAGAGTAACCCAATTCTTATATTTTAGCAGCAGGCTGTAACTATTGCAATCTCGTTGACAAATAGGAATTTTTCTCAATTATTTTTTAAGAAAAGTAAAGATTAAGGAATGTAAATTTAAATCTTCTCAAGTATATTGGGATTTTGATAAATTTTGCTTATATAAAGCAGCCCTTAGCATTCAGCTTCTGAGAGCAGTTATCTTATTGGTGAAGTACAAAGTTGTTGTTTTGGGAAGTCTCCGAGCAAGGAGACGATGCCAAATCCAGTTAAGTAGGTAGTCGTTAAAAATTATCAGATGCCCCCCTTATTAAGGGGGGATTAAGGGGGGGACTAAGGGGGGATCGGCACCCCCCTTATCAAGGGGGGCAGGGGGGATCTGAGGCAAAATCTATCTTCAATTTAATTATAACTACTTACTTATAATTCATCTTTAGGAGAAACCCGATATTTTTCAGTGTAATTAGTCAATTTCCTTTTTATTATCAATCTAGCCGAGGGCTGACGGCTAATAGCTTTCTTTTTCCTCCGTTACCAGAGTAATACCCGTCCATTCTCCCTTATCATCATAAGAACGAATTAAGCGCTGTCTTTGAGTAGGAGAAAGTAACCAACCCACCTCTAAAACAAAAGGATGACCGGCAGTAATTTTCAGAGGTGTATTACAGGAGGCTCCATCGGGCAGCAACAGTATTTGAATCGGCAGCGGACCATTTTCAAACAACAATCTTTGTCCCTCGATACGAGCGCTAGAAGTGATTTGATTATCACCAAAAGTCAAAGTTTGCGAGAGATAATTATCCCCCTGACGCTCGATCGATATATGGGTAGAATAGGCAGCAGAATTATAAAAATCCCGTCCCGTTGTCACTGCTTGTCCTCGCCATTGACCCAGTAATTGCTCCACCGTTAACATCGGTCTTTCGGGTGACTGAGAATCAACTAACTTTTCCCGAATTAAAGTCAAGCGATCGAACTCACAGCGTTCATTAAATAACTGGACGATTCTTAATCGTCTTTCCCCAGAGATTAAGCCAAATTCTGCTCCGAATTGTGAGGAAAAACTACTAAAATATAGAGAACCTTGGCAAAAAGCTCCCGTCTGGCTAAATAGAATACCCTGATGGAGAGAACTATACTCTAAAATTAAATCTTCCGGCGCTCGATCGCTGTAGAGACGGCGGACCAATTGACGAATTGATCGATTATTATTAATGCCTTGCAAAGATACCAAAGTCGGGGTATCTTCGATCAAGTCGCCTTGGGGAGACAGACGGGTAAAAGAACCTTGCCATTGACCGAGATTTTTGAGTAAACATTCCCACTGGGAGAGCATAATAATTGAGGTAATTGGGGGAAATAGGACAAAATACATGGGAACAATTCGATTAATGCACGCCAAACTCCATCGAGTGCGCGTCAGCGAGGCTAACGTCGATTATGTCGGCAGTATCACTATCGATCGAGAATTGATTGAGCGGGTCGGTATTTTGCCGCTTGAAGAGGTGGATGTGGTCAATCTTAGCAATGGTAAGCGCTTTTCCACCTACGTTTTTCCCGGCCAAACTGGGGAAATTTGCCCCAACGGTGGTGCGGCTCTGCTCTGTCAACCCGGAGATATTTTGATTATCTATGCCTACGAACAACGTCCGAGGCAAGAAGTTCTCGAAAACGGTCATTTTGCCAAAGTTCTCGTCGCTGATGCTGAAAATCGCTGTCAGCAATTTTTTGAACAGAGCCTAATTCCCCGGGGTGATGGTCGGGGAGTGGAATTCTATAGTCAAGAATGCTGATTCTTGTCCTCAATTTGTTAACTTTCCCGTCATCGGAAATTTTGGGTCTGAAACCCCGCCGTTCTAGGTTGGCTTTACGTTAGAATTAAAAGGCCAGTCTCGAAAACCAAGTGGACGGCGCAGCACCTTGAAAACTCGGCTTAGGGG
>NZ_SFBV01000239.1:0-4400 GCF_007095585.1 Microcystis sp. M_OC_Ca_00000000_C217Col | reverse complement strand
CATCAAGAGTTGAGTCAGAAACTAGGAGCAGATTTTTATTTTGCTACTCCTTATCATTCGTGGGAGAGGGGATTAAACGAGCATACCAATGGACTGTTAAGACAATTTTTCCCCAAGGGAACGAATTTTAAAATCGTTAAGCCAGAGGAGGTGGAAAGAGCCGTAAACTTGATTAACAATCGTCCTCGAAAATGTCTTGACTATCGTACCCCGAATGAGGTATTCTATAAAGGTAGATCAGATAGTGATGCAATTCAAACTTGAATTGGCGCTTCCCTGTAAACCTGCCCCTACTCCCCCAGTTTTTTTATCTATTGCCCATGCCCAAGAAAAAACATTAGGATCAAGAGGATTAAGGGGGTATTCACAGTAAACATATTCATTGGCCTCTCGGTTTTTTAGCAATATTCCCTCATAGCTGTTGATGACATGTGTGATAATTTTGGCTTATGGAATCCTGAAGTGCTTATTGGGCAAAACTTTTAGGACTATTTTGCGGAATAAACTATCAGTATAGACCTAGTTTCCACACAGAAACCAGAAGAGCCATGACATTTTGAGCAGTTTGACTGGAGCGAATCTTCTCGTTCCAGTGTTGAATAATAGCGGTTCCCAGTTGTGCGGGGGAAGATTGCAGATTCAAAGAGGGAACCCCAAGTTGAATGGCTTTTTTGATAATATCTGCTCGTTGAATTACGAACAAAAAGGTATTATCTGTAGTTAAACTATTCAGTTGTAGAGATTTTAGCGACCAACCACTGGCAGTTTTACTGTCCACTGCATCGTAGAGTAGTTTGCTTCTGCCTAGGGCAGGATCGGATAAAGGAATATTCTTGATATAATGAAAAATTGCTTCCCAGCTATAATCCTCGATCGAGCCAATCAATGGTGAGGCAATTGCGGCTAGAATGGCCTGCTTTAGTCTTTTAGTCTCGTCGTTCGTTAACACTTAGGGATTCCTCTACGGAATACAAAAATTCACTCATCCTCAGACCTAAAGCATTAGTAATATGACTAAGCACTCTCACCGATGGACTTTTTAATCCTCGCTCTAGTTGACTGATGTAAGTTCTATGCAGACCTGTTACTTCCGCCAAATACTCTTGCGACCACCCTTTTTCTTGGCGATAACGCTGTAGTTCTTGTCCTAAAATTTGCTCTAGTTGACCAGATTGCATAAGCTGAATTCTAGTCTTTTGTATACCAAAGTTCTACAGACTAAAGTATTCAATGTCTCAGTGCCGAACAGAAACACGATCAATCAACCAAGGTCGATCGCAAATCGCTATGATAGAATATTGGGTCTTTAATTTCCGTCCCCTCCCCCTCTTATGAAACTGCCTGTCGTCGCTATTATCGGTCGTCCCAATGTGGGCAAATCCACCCTCGTCAATCGTATCGCTGGAGATCAACAGGCGATCGTTTTCGATCAACCCGGGATTACCAGAGATCGCACCTATCAACCAGCTTTCTGGTGCGATCGAGATTTTCAAATTGTCGATACAGGAGGGCTAGTTTTTAACGATGACAGCGAATTTCTCCCTTTAATCCGCGAACAGGCTTTAATCGCCCTAGCAGAGGCAAGTGTGGCGATTTTTGTCGTCGATGGCCAGGCAGGAATTACCGCCGGCGATCGAGAAATTGCCGCTTGGTTACGACAGCAAAATGTCCCGATACTTTTGGCCGTCAATAAATGTGAATCGGTGGAACAGGGTATCCTGCAAGCGACGGAATTCTGGGAATTAGCCATCGGTGAACCCTTCCCCATCTCGGCCATTCACGGCTCCGGTACAGGAGAACTACTAGATGCCCTGATTAAATATTTGCCACCCGGGGCGGCAATTCCCGAAAATGAAGAGATTAAAGTGGCAATTATCGGTCGTCCTAACGTGGGTAAATCCAGTCTCCTCAATGCTTTAACCGGACAACAACGGGCGATCGTTAGTCCGATTTCGGGAACCACCAGAGACTCGATCGATACTTTAATTGAACGAGAAGGACAGGTGTATCGGTTAATTGACACCGCCGGGATTCGCCGTAAGAAGAATGTGGACTATGGAGCCGAATTTTTCAGTATTAACCGTGCTTTTAAGGCAATTCGCCGGTCTGACGTGGTACTATTCGTCATCGATGTGCTAGATGGTGTCACCGAACAGGATTTAAAATTAGCGGGGCGAATCATTGAAGAAGGGCGTGCGGTGGTGCTAGTGGTCAATAAATGGGATGCGGTGGAGAAAGACACCTACACCATCAATACTTACACCAAAATGCTCCAGGATCGGCTGTATTTCATGGATTGGGCAGAAATGATCTTTGTCAGTGCTATGACGGGGCAAAGAGTCACCAAAATCCTCGAATTAGTCGATATTGCCGCCGAATCTCACCGTCGTCGCGTCAGTACCTCGGTAATCAACGATGTGATCGAAGATGCGGTTAAATGGCACAATCCCCCCACCACCAGGGGCGGAAAACAGGGGAAACTATACTATGGCACGCAAGTATCGAGTCAACCCCCCACGATCGCCCTTTTCGTTAACGATCCCCAGCGCTTTAATGATAACTATCGCCGTTACATCGAAGGGCAATTCCGGCAACAGTTAGGCTTTAAAGGAACCCCGATCCGCTTAATCTGGCGCGGCAAACCGGCGCGAGAAGTGGAAAAAACGGTTAATAGAGCCACCAAGGTCTAATTTATGGATTTATTGCGAAGTTTGCCCATCGGTCTTTATCTCGATCAACCGATCACCCGACTACATCAACTAGATGCCAGGGTAAAATTTATCTGGTTAATGGTGTTTTTAGCAGCACCTTTATTAGCTAATGCTTGGTGGCGTTTAGCTTTGGTGGGATTATTAATGTTGTTAACCCTGCTTGCACCTATTCCCCCCCGCGTCTGGCGGCAACAGATGGGCTGGCTGATATTTTTAGCGATTATCGTCTTTCTGATTACTGCCATCACTCCCGATGGTTTAGCGGTGAGTATTCAGCCGCGTTTACCAGAGGAAGGGCTGAATTTACCGCCAGCAAGTGATTATCAGTATGTTTTATGGGATAGAGGCCGTTTATTTGTTACCCGACGTTCTTTGGAATTAGCAGTGAGAATTAGTACCCTAATTTTTACTTTAATTTATAGCACTAATCTCTTTTTGTTGACGACGGCCCCAGAAGAAATTACCGAAGGTTTAGAGAATTTAATCAGTCCTTTACGGCGATTTAATGTGCCTGTGACAGAAATTTCTCTGACTCTGACCCTGTCTTTGCGCTTTATTCCTCTGGTTTTAGAAGAAGTGCAAAATCTAGCCAGGGCAGTGCGAACTAGGGCGATCGATTGGCAAAAATTAGGGATTAAAAGAAGTTTAAACGTCTGGTTAACAGTAGTGGAAAAATTACTAGATAATTTGCTTTTACGCGCCGAACAAATAGCAATTGCTATGGAGGTTCGCGGTTTTACCAGTCCCAATCAGCATCAAGTACGCTGGCACCAATTACAGTTAAGATGGGCTGATTTTATCGCTTTATTTTTGTTAATTCCCTTTTGGGCAGCCCGATTAGTTTGGGGTGGTTTATAGCAGTTATCAGTGATCAGTTATCAGATTTGAGTTTTAAGTGTGCAGTATTAAATAGAAGTTTCCTACTGTCTTTTCACCTGATAGTTCTTCGTTACTTGGTCTGGTTCGATCGGGTGGCATAAATCGACTAAATCTTTATCTGGCAAGGGATTTACTTGATTAGTTCGCTCTAGAAAACAATTGACAAAAATCGCCAAATGTCTTTCTCTATAAGAGTTTCATTTCTTATAACCCTGTCCGTTGCATAAGACAAACCGAAGAACCTCACTGATTACTGTTCACAGCAAAAAACTCCCCACTTTCCACTTCTCACTCGCCAATTTCCTACTAAAGATAGATATTTAAACAGATAAAAAGTATTACTTATAAGAGTAAGTTACGGCGTTTCTTATAGAGATGAGGTATGATAAGATTTGGCATTTGGCAGGGTGCATCTCATTTTTCTAAATCTACTAAGTTGGGATTTTTCAAGGAAGTCCGTAGGTTGGGTTGAGCGAATCAATAGGTTAAAGAAAACCTCTCAATTTTAGAGGAAAGCGAAACCCAACATTTCAGTTCGTAGGTTGGGTTGAGCGAATCAATGGGTTAAAGAAAACCTCTCAATTTTAGAGGAAAGCGGAACCCAACAGCCAACACCTAAATCCGTCGGAATCGGCGATCGCTTCTCCTGACCTTTTGTGGGGTTTCCTTGGGTCAATCCAAGCGTACTATAGTTGGGTTTCATGCTTCAACCCAACCTTGTATCTTGAGAAGTAGGCAACCCGTCCCAACCTAGGTAAAAAATACCGCTTTGTAGCTTGGGTGCCTATATTCTGAAAAAGGGCGTGGACA
>NZ_SFBV01000238.1:0-8909 GCF_007095585.1 Microcystis sp. M_OC_Ca_00000000_C217Col | reverse complement strand
ACTCTGCTATTCTAAGTCTACAGAAATGTTAGGATACTCTATTCGTTTATTAATTCATTATCTGAAGTTTCAAGAAGTGCCTATTCCTTACTGATTCATAGCTTAATTCAGCAACGCCGAAAAATGTTCCTAAACAGACAAATGGTCCAGTAATTATTTGACGAATCGGAGTAGATATAGCGGTTGCTATATCTAAGTCTCCAACTCGGCTATCACCAGTCAACTTTCTGAGAATTAAAACAACTAGGAAAATCGTACCTAAGATGAATAGATGTTTAATTAATTCTTTAAATATCTCCGACTGAGGCTTTTTGGTTAGAAAAGGTGCGGTGATAAACAGCAAAAAACAGGTCTCATAACTAAGAAAAGAAGCAGTAATCAATAGGTAAGACCAAATTTTTTTATCGTTCAGATAACTTAAAAAAGCGAGTAAAAGAAAGGTTATGGCGGGCAAAATGTGAATATGAGTGAGAAAAGCCCTAGTGTTGTCGGCAGGAAATAAAGTAAATGCAAGGGTACCCGTCAAAACAAAAATAGGTTGATTCCAGAGACGTTGGAGAAATAGATAAAAGAGGATATTATTGGTTAATGCCAATAGATAGGCACTTATATAAATAAGCGGCAATCCTCCCAATTTTCCAGCAAAGTATGCAGAGAAGAAGAGGATGTTAAAGCCGACAACTCTACCTTGAAAAAATGCCAAATTCATGTTCTTAACAAAGTCAACAAATCTGGAAAAGTCCATGGTCAGTATGTTACCGATGAAAGCGTAATCATCTTCGTATAAACCCAAGTGATTAAAATACCAAAAGTGGGCGATCCAAGTAATCAATGCAATGGTTAAAAATGTCGTAATTTTGAAGGATTTATTATTCAGTAACATCATTGATTTTCCTATAGCTTGTGTAGTCATAAATCAAGATTTTATGTGAAATTTACAGCTTCAACAGGCTGATCAATTGAATTACCTAGTTAAGCTTGCTTGCTCTTGTTGGACGGATTATGGATTCTTTCTGATAATATATCAGTGTTTAAACTCTGTCAAGGCGAGATTATACTAAATCCTGTTTAAAAGGTATAAGGGAGATAGGAGACGGGAGATTCAGTTATCAGTAAACAGTAAACAGTAATCAGTGGTTAGTGGGAATTATGAATTATGAATTATGAATTGGGAATTGGGGAGTGGGGAGAAAAAATATAGCGGTTTTCAGTCTAATAAGATATAGTAAATCCCTTGATAGATAGGCGTTTTAGCGTTTCAATCGGGACTCACTTCTGTGAAAACCGCTATATGATATAACAATGCCTGCTCACTGATAACTGATAACTGATAACTGTTGCTTAAATTATCCCCAAAGGACAAAATTGACCCGATAATTCTAGTTTATTGTTTTGCAGCAGATATAAACCGTATTCAATTCCTTCTACTACTGCTTGATAGGAAGCTTCCAAAATATTACTAGACACTCCCACGGTTGTCCATCTTTGTTGACCGTTACTGGACTCGATTAAAACCCTAGTTTTCGCTGCCGTCCCCGAACCACTATCGAGGATTCTCACTTTATAATCGGTCAGGTGAAAGTTAGCAATTTCGGGATAGAATTTGACTAAAGCTTTTCTTAAAGCCCGATCTAAAGCAGCCACTGGTCCGTTACCCTCGGCCACTTCTAATAAATCTTCCTCTTTTACCTGTACTTTAATTGTCGCAATCGCATTACCACTATCCCGGAGCATATCACAATAAACTTGGAATCCTTTTAATTCAAAAAGGTGGCTTCTCTGTCCCAAAGCTTCCCGCATTAATAACTCAAAACTAGCTTCGGCTGCTTCAAATTGATAACCCTCACTTTCCAAGATTTTTAAACGTTCCAGAATTTGCCGACAGGTGGGATCATCTTTATTTAAATCGATGCCAAAACTGCGCGCTTTCGCTAAGACATTACTTAATCCCGATTGGTCAGAAATGACGATGCGGCGCTGATTCCCGATCGCTTCTGGATTAATATGTTCATAGGTCAGGGGATTTTTCGCCACCGCAGAAACGTGAATACCACCCTTATGGGCAAAAGCGGAACGTCCGACGAAGGGAGCGTGATCATCCGGGGCTAAATTGACCATTTCGCTGATTTTTCGGCTAGTTCCCGTCAATCGGCCTAATTGATTTTCTTCTAGGCAGGAAAAGCCCATTTTTAACTGAAGATTGGGAATTAAAGTACATAAATTGGCATTGCCGCAGCGTTCCCCATAACCGTTAATTGTGCCTTGAATCATGCGTGCGCCCTCGTTAACTGCCGCTAAGGAGTTAGCCACGGCGGTTCCTGCGTCATTATGAGCATGAATGCCTAATTGAGGCGCATTTTCCTCATCGGGATCGATGCCCAATTGCTGCCGCACTTTCTCCACAATGGGGGCGATTTCTTGGGGTAAAGTGCCACCGTTGGTATCACAGAAAACTAACCATTCGGCCCCAGCAGCCCTGGCGGTTTTGAGGGTTAAAAGGGCGTATTCGGGGTTATTTTTGTAACCATCAAACCAATGTTCGGCATCATAAATGACTCGTTTTCCCTGACAGCGTAGATACTCGATCGTATCTCCTATCATGGCTAAATTCTCCTCCAGACTGGTTTTTAAGCCCTCTGTGACGTGCAGATCCCAAGATTTGCCGAAAATTGTCACCCAACGGGTTCTAGCGGCGAGAATGGCGGTTAACATCCGATCTTCCCGGGCCTCGATCTGGGGGCGACGAGTGGAACAAAAAGCGACTAATTCCGCTTGTTTTAGGGGTTCTTCGTGCAGTTTCCAGAAAAATTGACCGTCTCTTGGGTTTGCGCCTGGCCAACCGCCTTCGATAAAAGGAATACCCATCCGATCTAATTCCCTGGCGATTTTAATTTTATCTTCGAGGGAGAGGGAAATACCTTCTCGCTGGGCCCCGTCCCGGAGAGTAGTGTCATAGACCCAAATGCGCTTACCATTGTTCATATAAATAGTCAATAGGTGTTAATATTAATTAATAACTGTAGCGACTTAAAATCACGCCCCTAATGCCTAGAATAACAGTTTACGGTCAAACAATCACCTGCGATCGAGGTGAAAATCTCCGTTCAGTTATCAGTTATCAGTTATCAGTTATCAGTTTTGAGTTTTGAGTGAACAGTATTAAGTGTTAAAGTGTTAGAGTATTAAGTGGCAAGTTCGGAGCCTTCTTTTCACTGTTTACTGTTTACTGATTAAGGTTATCAAATGAACGAGACAACAACTTTTCGGATATCACCAATAATTCGGGTAACTTTATTAAGTTTATATGTGGCGTTAACCATCCCTTTACCCTTTTTAGCAAAAGTCACTAATTCCCCTGTTAATCCCAATTTTCTCTGGGTAGGAATTAGCTTAGGATTAATCGCTTTATACGGAGCTTTAAGTGAAAGAGTCATTTTATCAGAAACAGGGATACAAGTTACCTATCCCCAATGGTTTCCTGCTTTTCTTCGCTCTGGTTGGTGGTTAAATTGGACAGATATAAAAGAACTTAAATGTCGCAGTACAGGACAGGGTGGTTTAGTTTATTATTTCCTTGATCGCTCCTCGGAAAAAGCCTATTTATTGCCGATGCGAGTAGTGGGATTTAATCGCATGGTCAAAATAATCGCAGAAAAAACTAACTTGGATATGACTGATATTCGCCCCCTTTCTCAGCCTTGGATGTATGGAATTCTTTTTATTCTCACCCTATTTTTATTATTAGTCGATGCTTGGACTATTGCTACGGCGAGAACTATTATTCCCTAATAAATTCGGCTCAAAACGTAATCTACTAGCTCGATTAACACATCTTTTGAGGGAGAAGAAGCTAAACAGTCAAGGTGTTTTAAGGCACTTTGACCATACTGATTGGCTAACTCTTTTGAGCGAGGAATACCTTGGCTAGAGTGAATAAAATCAAGAGCTTTTTCGATGTCTCCTTCCTGACTAAATTCCCGTTCGATCAACACTTCTATATAGGGATTTTCCTCCATGGCAAAGAGAGCGGGAGCAGTGATATTACCACTGATCAAATCGGAGCCAGAGGGTTTTCCTAATACTTCCGTGGGGGAGGTAAAATCGAGAATATCATCGACGATTTGAAAAGCTAATCCTAAATTGCGACCATAATTATATAAATGATGATTAACTTCAGCCGATTGCTCGCTTAATACTCCAGCTGCTTTGGCACTATTGGCAATTAAAGAAGCCGTTTTGTAGTAACTTTTTTCTAGATAAGCTTCCAGGGAGATACTGGTATCAAAGCGATTAATTCCCTGTTGAATTTCCCCTTCAGCAAAATCACGAATCACTTCCGAGAGCAATTTTACCACTTCTAAATTATCTAAATTAGCTAGATACCAAGAAGATTGAGCGAAAAGAAAATCCCCCGCTAAAACCGCCACGCGATTGTCAAATAAACTGTTAACGGTGGGAACACCGCGGCGCAATTCTGCCTCATCTACCACATCATCATGGACGAGACTGGCAGTGTGGATCATCTCCGTGATTTCCGCTAATCGACGATGACGGGGAGTGATATCCCGGTCTAACATAGTAGCGCGAGATACCAGCAACACGATCGCCGGTCGAACGCGTTTACCGCCGGCCTCGAACAAATGTTCTGCTGCCGCCGCTAAAATGGGATGACGAGCGCCGACGAGGTTTTTTAAGTTATCGGTCAAAAGACGGAGATCATCGTCAACGGGTGCGAATAAAGAAGTTGTTGGGATCATTGGTTAGCCAATTGGCGAGATAGTTACGAAAGTTTACATATCCTTACATTTATTTTAAGCTAACCGTCCAGACTAGGGAAGGGGAAGCATCAGTGATCAGTGATCAGTAATCAGTGAGGGGTTGGGGTTTTAGGGTTTTAGGGTTTTAGGGTTTTAGTTGAAATTTCCCCACTTCCCCACCTCCCCACACCCCACACCCCACACCCCACTTCCCCACTTCCTCACCTCCCCATTTCCCCATTTCCCCACACCCCACACCCCACTTCCCTAATCTTTTTCCCGACAAAACTCTTGTCATTGTCAAGACTCTAGGGTAACTTGTATATAAAAATTAATAAAGCGAGAAGTATTAGAACGATGTTGAGACTAATTAGCGACTTTGACGGGCCGATAATGGACGTATCGGAGCGATATTACCAAGTTTATCAAGACTGTTTACAGAAAACCGCCTATAAAGGTCAAATTATCGGGGAATTATCGAAAGCGGAATTCTGGCAGTTAAAACGGGATCAGGTTTCTGAGAAGCGTATCGGGGAAATGTCAGGATTAGATGAAGATCAAGCGCGTAAATTTGCCCATCTTCGTCGTCAAACTGTCCATACTTTACCCTATCTTGTCCACGATCGCCCGGTGGTTGGTTCTTTGGAAACTCTCCAGAAAATCCAAGAGTTAAAGATCGATTTAGTCGTGATGACGATGCGGCGGGTATCCGAGCTAGATCATGCCTTTAATCGCCACGATATCGGTCGTTTTTTCGCCGCTAATCGTCGTTATTGTCTAAATAATAATTACACCAAAACCAACGACGTGCGCGACAAAACCCTGCTTATGGCTAAGGCCGCTAAGGAACTGCCGGCGGCTGCCGATACTTGGATGGTGGGGGATACGGAAGCGGATATTGCCGCCGCTAAAAGCCAAAATATTAAGGTTATTGGCGTATTATCGGGGATTCGCAGCCGTTCCCGTTTAGAGAGCTACGAGCCTGATTATATCGTCAATAACCTTGGGGAAGCAGTGGACGTGATCTTAGGCTCCCTACGAGCGATTGGTTAACGGAAAAAACTACTAATCACCCAAAAGATTAGAAAAGTGATGAGCGCATAAATTTGGCGATCGCCGAAAATATTCCAATCAGCCTTGGCCGCTAAACTGACTAATCCCGCTCCCAGAGCGACTCCTAGCAATAAACCAGCGAGAGTGAACAGTAAGGCGCGGCCAAAACGTTTTTCCTTGCGGTTGAAAAAATAGATATTAACGAAAACGCCAAAAGCTAAGAGCAGCGGTAAAAGGGAGCCACTGGGATCGGGAACTAACAGCGTTATTGCTCCTAAACAAGCGTAAATCACTGCTGGTACACCGATATCCTGTGCAGAAGGTGTATCGATTGAGCTTCGCCACCAGTTAGGAGATTTGCTGCTAGTAACTGGTTTACTTTCCACCGGAATCGTCAGACGTTCAGGAAAACGAATGCGATCGGGAACTTTAATTCTACCCTCCTGTCGCATCCGCAGTCGATCCATGAGGACGGAATCGTAGGCCGACTCGATCAATTCGACAATTTTGCTATCATTTTGATACTGTTGCACCAGTCTTTGTTTGGCCTCTTGAATTTCTTCAAAAGAGGATTCTTCAGTAACCCCAAGTTGTTCGTAGGGATTCTGTTCACTCATGAACATACCTCCTTAATTATGCTCCCGATAGTCATGATCTTAACCCGATGTTCTGTAGTTTAACTTGAGATGCAAGCTTATTTAAATTAATTAAGTTTAGCGAAAATCTGAGCAGAATCGATCGCTTCGTAGGGATAACCACTGGCATCTAAAAGGCTTTTTTCGGCGATTTCTCCTTCCTTAACGATAATTAAGCGGTTTTTACCCCCGTAGGCCTTAATTGTGACAATTTCTAAAGCAAATAATCCTGGGGAGAAACGGGGATTTAAGGCCCCATCGTACTCGAATTTACTCTGCATTAACTGCAAAGCATAGACGCTACTGCTATCAAAGGGTGCTGCCTCCCGCAGGGTTTTGGCCCGCAGCACTGGGATTAAATCGCCAAAAGGAATAGAAATCGTTTGCCAAGTGCGATCAAGTGTATCAAAAGAATAACAGTAACCGATACCATCCCAACGTCCTTCACAGCGCAGAATTAATTTATAGCGTTTTCCGTCCCCTTGTACCTGTAATTCTATTCCCTCGTAGTTAGATAAATTTAGGGGAGGATTCAGGTTTCTGGTACGAACTGAGGCAAAACCGCCGTTATTTTCAGTTCTAACGATACCGGAAAAGAGCGCTCGTCCTCCGGTTAGGGTTATCTGACTCTCACTCACTCCTCCCATTACCACATCATCCACCGCACCCCAGATTTCTTTTATATCACTGCTGGGATTGCTAAAGTCAAAGAGGGTTTTTTCGGCGGTTATCCCAGCATTTTTCAATAAATCGAGTAAATTAGCTAAACTATGGCGGTTATTCTCCCCTTGACAGTAGATAATTCTCTCAATCCCTGTGAATAATTGCGGGGTTTGCAGAGCAAATAAATCGACATTTTCAGCCAATAATTGACGTGCAGACTCGATATTATCGACTAAAGCGCGGATTTGATAGTTTTGCTGCTGTAGTTGGGTGATTACTTTTCTACCGATCGCATTTTCCCCACCAATGACTAAAATGGTCTTCATCCCTTGCTCATTTGTTAGCTGATTTTTTTTATCTTCCCCGAAACCGAGCAGCTTTTGCAGACAACTCCACAGGGGAATACTATCAAAATAGTCTAGAGTTTGCCAAAATCTCTGAAAATCCCAGCTTTTTGACTCAGCCATAACTTTTCTCTCCTCAAAAGGTACTGTTGACATCCTCACCGCCGGGGCCGGACGGTGATTCCCGGCAGATCAAACAAACTTAATTGAACGACCGACCGCTGGGTTGACGCTTCACGGGATGCTGCTTCTTTAACAGAAGTCTTATGCTGTCCTCCACGCCCGTTTAAAGTCTCCGATTGCCCACCGGCGACCTTGATATTAATTGCAGCGTTTACATCCCTATCATGGAAAGTCCCACAAAAAAGACATTCCCACTCACGGATATTCAACGCTTTCTTACCGCCGATATTCCCACAACAGGAACATCTCTGAGACGTTGGCTCCCATCGGGAAATTATCCGAAAATCACGCCCATATTTATCAGATTTTGCCGATAGCATATCTCGGAAAGAACGCCATCCTAAGTCTGATATGGCACGGGATAACTTACGATTTTTAACCATTCCCGATGTGTTTAAATCCTCTAAAATTATCGTTTGATTTTCACGAACAACTCTAGTGGATAGTTTCTGCAAAAAATCAGTGCGAGTGTCTTTAATCTTTGCGTGGATTTTAGCTACTCGTTTCCTAGCTTTTTCCCGTCGGTTACTTCCTTTTTGCTTTCTAGAAAGGTTTTTCTGTGCCTTTCTTAGTCGTTTTAATCGTTTTTTTAACGGTTTAGGAGCGTCTATCTTTTCCCCTGTTGAGAGAGTCGCAAAAGTAGCAATCCCTAGATCAATTCCCACTGACTCCCCATTATTGGGAAGTATTTCGGGCTGAATCTCGACAACAAAACTAAGAAAGTATCGATCTGCTGCATCTTTAATCACGGTGACGCTAGAAGGTTTAGAAGGTAATGGACGACTCCAAACTATTCTTAAATCACCGATTTTTGCTAAAGTAACGTGATATTGATTGATGGTAAAACCATTGTCAGTAAATCTCGCTGATTGTTTAGATTTACGCTTCTTAAATTTAGGAGGTTTGACTTTTCTTCCTTTTCTCTCTCCCTTGCAAGATGCAAAAAAGTTAGAATAGGCTGTCTCTAAGTCTCTCAAAGACTGTTGTAAAGGGATAGAAGAAACCTCGGTCAACCACTGCTTTTCTTCTGTTTTTTTGACTTGAGTTAGTCTTTTAGATAACTCGGTATATTTTGGCTTTTTCTCTCCTTGTCGATAGAGTTCTTGACAGTGAGCTAAGGTATCGTTCCAGACAACGCGCACACACCCGAACAACTGAGACAAAAGCCTCTTTTGTTGGTCTGTTGGGTAAATACGGTATTGATACCTCGCTTTCATTGGGTTAATATGTGTGTGTCTGTATTTATTTTAACTAGGTCTGTTAATAATGTCAAG
>NZ_SFBV01000237.1:0-13202 GCF_007095585.1 Microcystis sp. M_OC_Ca_00000000_C217Col | reverse complement strand
GTGATAATTTTTGCTTATAGAATCGTGAAATATTTACCTAGAAAGACTTTGAGGACTATTTTGCTGAAGAAACTATCAGTATAGACCCCGTTTCCACACAGAAACCAGAAGAGCCAATTCTAGACGAACTTTTCCAGGTAATACCCCCAATTAAGATTTTATTAAGAGTTCATTCTCGCACCTCTAGAAGTTTAAACCATGTCACTCGCTGAGTTAATTCCTCTGGTCAACAATCTGAGCCAGTCAGACAAATTATCACTCTTTAAAGTCCTAGCCACACAAATCCCAGACGCTGAACTACAATTCATCTTCTCCGCATCAGAGTACCCAATTTTGTCCCCCTACGACGCAACGGCAACTGCAAACATTCTGATGCAGATGATTCAGGATGACCAAGGGGCATCTGCTCATGCCTAGTACAGTTGAGTTTCCCTTTTCTGAGGATGAGGCATTACCGACAATAGACATCTCCAAAAATTATAACCCAGTCACAGCTTGCTTTCGGTTTATGTACTAACTAAACAGTTCAATGGCTGTAATGTATATCTATCGTTGCTAATTCAATTTTACTGAAAAAATATGAGGCAATTAAAATAATTTTTATTCGGGTAGATTCCTTAACTAGAAAGACTTTTAGTCTTGAGATTATATTAGGTCGAGGTCTAATTCCTATCATTTTCAGTATCGTGCTTGTGTTTAGTATTGATGGAGAAAAGTAATGCTAATTTTTTTGAGAAAATTAGTTAAACCATGATTATAACATATAATTAATTTGCAAGAGTTATAGTTAACTTGGTTAGGGCTATGGATTTATTAAAAAATCGTTTTGTGCAGTCGTTGGGAGTCGGGGCGTTTTTTTACCTCCTAATGCTTTCCTTAAATTGGGTGGTGTTGTTCACCCTGAGAATTCTTGAATCTTTTTCTAGTTGGTATCGATACCGCGCCGCTCCCTATTCCTTCCAAATCAGTATCGGGGTGACGCTGGCCTATTTGCTGATCACGGCCGTCTTGAGTAGCCGGCGTGATTAGATACCGTTGCTGCAGCGTTGTCGGCTGTAAAACGTAGTCCAGTAGGGTGCGTTAGACGGCAAAAATTGCTGCTCTGACTGGAAGGTGACAATCCGTCGTAACGCACCACCTCTCATCAACATTTACTCATACCGACGGTTACGTTTGCGGATAATCCCAGTGACAATCCGTCGTAACGCACCACCTATCATCAACATTTACTCGTACCGGCGGTTACGTTTGCGGATAATCCAGAGGATAAACCAGATAACCAGGACAAGTAGGGCTATTTTTGACACGGGAGCCAGATATTCTTCCACAAGGGGGTAATTTTTCCCTAAAAAGTAACCTGCTGCCGTTAAAAAAACGACCCAGAGGGTCGTGCCGATGGTGGAGTAAACTAAAAAGGGAATCATCGCCATGTGATTCATCCCGGCGGGTAGGGAAATCAAAGTTCGTACTCCGGGGACTAAACGACAGAGTAAAACCGCTTTACTACCGTGACGGTTAAACCATTGATTAGCTTTTTGAATATCTTTAGCGGAAACGGTAATCCATTTGCCGTATTTATCGGCTAGTTTTTCGATTTTTTCCTCATCCACAACCCGACCGAGATAATACCAAGGTAGCGCTCCGACTACGGTTCCGACAATCCCCGCTACCACTGCCGGAATAAATTGCATTTGTCCCTCATGGACGGTAAAACCCGCCAGGGGCATAATTAATTCCGAGGGAATGGGAGGAAAAAGATTCTCTAAAAACATTAATAGGGCTATGCCTAAATAGCCCATAGAAGTCATTGTATTTGTAATCCATTCAGTCATAATTTTTTAGGATTTAGAAAACAGTTTAAAAGTAAAAAAAGGGGGTTGGGTGTTAGGGGTGGGGAAGTGGGGAAGTGGGGAAGTGGGGGAGTGGGGAAGTGGGGAAGTGGGGAAGTGGGGAAGTGGGGGAGTGGGGAAGTGGGGGAGTGGCAAGAATAAATCAAAGCAATCTCCTGACGACCGACTCCTGACGACCGACTCCTGACGGCTAAAAAACTGATGACTGAAAACTGATAACTGATAACTGATAACTGATATTAGGTTCCGGAAGTCCAGGAGTTGATATATTCTAATTGGGCTTCGGTGAGAGTATCGATTTCAATCCCCATGGCTTGCAGTTTCAAACGGGCGATTTCTTGGTCTAATTCGTAGGGAATTGAGTAGATGCCGGGGGCTAATTTACCTTTATTTTTAACCAAGTATTCTACACCGATCGCTTGGTTAGCGAAACTCATATCCATAACGGCGCTAGGATGACCTTCGGCGGCCGCGAGGTTAACTAGGCGACCTTCACCGATAACAACGACGGATTTACCGCTTTTTAGTCTATATTGTTGGGTAAAGTTGCGAACTTCCTTAACATTATCGGCTTTTGCGCCTAAAGCTTGCAGGTCGATTTCAATATCAAAGTGACCGGAGTTGGAAACAATCGCCCCATCTTTCATCAGGTCAAAATGTTCAGCCCGGATAACGTGCTTGTTACCAGTAACGGTGATGAAGATATCGCCTTCTTTAGCGGCTTCATCCATGGGCATAACCCGGAAACCGTCCATCGCCGCTTCAATGGCGCGCACGGCGTTGATTTCGGTGACAATTACATTAGAGCCTAAACCTTTGGCCCGCATAGCGACACCTTTACCACACCAACCATAACCAGCCACAACCACGGTTTTACCGGCGAGGAGGATATTGGTGGCGCGAATGATGCCATCAAGGGTAGATTGACCTGTACCGTAGCGATTATCAAAGAAATGCTTGGTTTCTGCGTCGTTAACGTTCATTGCGGGGAAGGATAACACCCCGGCTTTGAGCATCGCTTGCAAACGGACGATACCGGTGGTAGTTTCCTCGGTAGTACCGATAATGTCGGGTAATTGGTGACTTCTTTCTTTAACCAGGGTGGCTACCACATCACAACCATCATCGATGATAATCTGGGGTTTATGATCGAGGGCGATTTGAACGTGACGGTGATAGGTGTCGTTATCTTCCCCTTTGATTGCATAAACGGGGATACCGTAATCAGCCACTAAACAAGCGGCCACATCATCTTGGGTGGAAAGGGGATTACTAGCAATTAGTAACGCATCAGCGCCACCGGCTTTTAGTGCGATTGCCAAATTAGCGGTTTCGGTGGTAACGTGGCAGCAAGCGACTAAACGCAGTCCAGCAAAGGGTTTTTCGATGGCGTAACGTTCGGCTAATTGACGCAAAACGGGCATTTCCCGACCGGCCCATTCGATGCGCTGTTTGCCGATGGGGGCTAAACTAATATCTTTGATGTCGTATTTCTGTTGAACTGGTGTTGCTACCATAAGGGGTTTTCCTTAAATACAAGCCTCGGCTATTGGTTAATTTAACTTAACATTGTCTGGGGATTTTGGCTAATGTCAAGCTTTTCACCGGTTTTTTATATAGGAAAAAGTTATCAATCCCTCACTGACCTATCCAGAACTCGGTACATTGTCTCTATTTTGGGTAATTATATAGTACAATAAAACTACTGTATGATCTAAATCAAGCTAGAAATCTCTATCTCGTGATGATAAGATCGACTAATGGGCGAGAAACTGACAGGCGTTAATCCCAAGATAATCCAATGGGCAAGAGAAAGGGCGAGATATTCTCTTGAGTCTGTGGCACTCAAGTTTAAAAAAGATGTTTCTGTTATCGAGAAATGGGAGTCAGGAGAGGACTTTCCTGCCTATAGTCAATTGGAAAAGTTAGCAGAAATATATAAACGTCCTCTCGCTTTATTCTTTTTCCCAGAACCTCCCCTAGAAGCGGAGGAAAAACAAGAATTTAGAACTTTGCCAGACTTTGAAATCGAAAACCTGGCCGCCGATACTATCTATGCTTTACGACAAGCAAAAGCGATGCAATTGTCGCTACAGGAAATTAATAATGGTATTAATCCTAGTACCAAGAAAATCTTTCAGGATATTGCGGTTAGTTCTAGTGATGATTTAAGGAGATTAGCCGAACAGATAAGAAATTATTTAAACGTTACTCTAGAAGAACAACTGACCTGGAATGATCAGGAAACTGCCTTAAAAAAATGGCGGAGTGCCGTGGAAGAAGCCGGTATTTTTATTTTTAAGCGTTCTTTTAAGCAGCGAGAAATTTCGGGATTTTGCTTGATAGATATTGAATTTCCGATCATCTATATTAATAATAGCACGGAAAAATCTAGACAAATATTTACCATTTTTCATGAATTAGCACATATTCTTTTGCAGACTAATGGAATTACTAAGTCTGACGATAGATATATTAATAGTTTGCAAGGAGAAAATAAATATATCGAGATATTTTGTAATAAATTTGCTGCGGAGTTTTTGCTTCCTAATCATGTCTTTTCTGAGATAATCAGAGAAACAATAGTTAACGTTAACGATAACGATAAAATTATCTCGAAAATTTCCAGTGATTATAAGGTTAGTCGAGAAGTAGTTTTACGAAAACTATTAGATAATAACTTAATCTCCCAGAAAGAATATACTCTTAAAGTAAGGGAGTGGTACAGTGAGCAGGTGGGAAAAAGTCAGGACAAAAATAAAAAATCTGGAGGTGATTACTATGCTAATCAGGCGACATATTTGGGAGAAAATTACCTAAAACTTGTGTTCAAGAAATACTATCAAGGCCAATACGATATCGAGCGTGTTGCTGATTATCTAAACATTAAAAAAGTTGCTACGGTGGAAAAACTTGAACAATATTTATTAGACAAAGGACTGTTTTGATGGTTTACATTTTTGACACAAGTAGTTTTAAGGTCTTAGGAAACTATTTTCCCAAAAGTTTTCCTACCGTTTGGCAAAAAATCGATTTGATTGTGTCAGAAGGTAAACTACAATCAGTACGCGAAGTGCTTAAAGAAGTAGAATATGGCAATAATAAACAATTTGTTTTAGATTGGATAAACTCCAATAAACAAATATTTTTACCACCCACTGCTCAGGAAACTTTATTTATTCCTGAAATTTTTTCTATAAGAAACTTTAAGGATTTAGTGATTCAAAAAGCCAGATTACAAGGAAAGCCAGTGGCAGACCCATTTATTATTGCCTGTGCCAAGATAAAAGACGGTTGCGTAATTACCGAAGAAGCCTTAAAGCCTAATGCTCCCAAAATCCCCACCGTCTGTCAACACTTTTCTATCGATTGTACCAATGTTCAGGGTTTAATGGAGCGAGAAGGTTGGCAATTTTAAAACTAAAATTAATGGATAAATTGCCAATAAATTTATATGTTGAAAAGGCTTTTTCTGGAAAACTAATAACCATGTTCAGCCAGAAATTCTAGGCTAATCTCGCTAGGAGGGTGATAAGAGCGCATTCCTAACAATTTTTCCACATATTTGCCTAAAATATCCCCTTCTAGATTCACCCAATCGCCTAATTTTAAATGGGAAAGATTGGTTTCGGCGTAGGTGTGGGGGATGACAGCCACTTTAAACCAGCTGCCGGAGGCATCACAATCGGCCACGGTTAAACTAATGCCATTAACAGCTATACTGCCCTTACCGACGATATAACGAGCTATGTAGTTATTCCACTGCTCTTCTAGGGAACTAGGGGCAGCAAAGGTCATTTCCCACGAATTAGCCACGATTATCGATTCGACTAAACAGCCAATACCGTCCACATGACCGGTGACAAAATGACCGCCGATTTTACTACCCACCCGCAAAGAGGTTTCTAGGTTAACGTTGGGTTCTGTTTTAATCCTTCGTCCTAAAGTAGTGCGCTGTAGGGTTTCCGGGGAAGCGGTGGCCAGAAAACCCTCTGGGAGAATTTCCTCGACTGTCAAACAAACCCCATCCACAGCCACACTATCACCAATCATTAAATCTCGGATAATTGTATCAGAGGATACAGACAAATAAAGTCTATCGGTATCCACGACCCGGATTGTTGCCAAGGCTTGAATTAATCCTGTAAACATCGGCTTTTTTCTCGACTATAAGTCCTTATGAGTGAAAGATTGGGCATTTTCCCCAGAATAATCGGCGACAATATGACCATCTCCGGCTAATTGATATTTGTAGGTCACTAATCCCTCTAATCCCACCGGACCACGGGGAGGCATTTTTTGGGTACTGATACCCACTTCGGCCCCAAAACCGTAACGGAAACCATCGGCAAATCGGGTGGAACAATTATGAAAAACTCCGGCGGCATCGACTCGATCGCTAAAGGTTTTGGCCGTGTTAAAATTTTCGCTGACAATGCCTTCCGTGTGTCGAGAACCGTAATAATTAATATGTTCGATCGCTGATTCCAGACTATCGACAATTTTAATTGACAGAATTAAATCACTATATTCGGTTTGCCAGTCCTGTTCTGTGGCCGATGGTACGTTAATCATCTGACGAGTTGCTTCATCTCCCAATAATTTAACCTTTTTTTCCTCTAATGCTTGTGCCACTGCGGGTAAAAATTGTCTAGCGATGTCTTGATGAACCAATAAAGTTTCAATGGTATTACAAGCGGCAGGATATTGGGTTTTGCCATCGACGGTAATTCTAATTGCTTTGCTTAAATCGGCTTCTTTGTCGATGTAGAGATGACAGATACCATCGGCATGACCGAGGACAGGAATGCGGGTATTATTTTGGATATAACGAACAAATTCGTTAGAACCTCTAGGAATAATTAAATCGATGTATTGATCGAGTTTTAAGAGTTCCTGAATTTCTTCTCGTGTTGTTAATAATCGTACCGCTGCTGGATTAACTTTAGTTTGACTCAATGCCTGATGAATAATTGTTACTAAAGCTTGACAAGAACGGATCGCTTCTTTCCCCCCTTTTAAAATAACGCCATTACCAGATTTAATCGCTAAACTGGTAATTTGAATTAAAGCATCGGGACGAGCTTCAAAAATAACGCCTAAAACCCCTAAAGGACAGGTTATTCTCCGAAGAATTAAACCTTGATCTAATTCCCGATTAATTTGCATCGTAGCTAAAGGATCTGCTAATTTAGACACATCTCGCACCCCGGCAATAGCGGCTTTTAATTTGCTGGGACTTAACTCTAATCGCGCACATAAAGCCGGAGATAATTGCATCGCTTTGGCAGTTTGAACATCGGCGATATTAGCTTCTAGTATCTGATCAGCATTGGCAGTTAAAGCCTCAGCAATAGCCTCTAAAGCTTCATTCCTTTCTTCGTTAGTCAGGATAGCCAGTTGACGACTCGCTTGACGGGTTTCTCTGGCGATTTCGGGGAGGGATAGAGAAGTTGTAACCATAGAAAATTAAAAGTAATGGTTCTTCGGTTTGTGTTATGTAATGGACGGGGGTTATAAGAGATGGAACCCTTATAGAGAAAGACATTGGACGATTTTTGTCAATTGTTTTTGATCTAGAGCGAGCTAATCAGTTAAATCTTTTGCCAGATAAGGATTTAGTCGATTTATGCCCCCCTATCGAACCATAACAAGTAACGAAGAGCCAAAGTAATAACCGCTATCTTGTTTATTTTATCTTATTTTTGATCAAGTTTCAGGGTCATTACACCTCATTGTAAAAATCAAAAATTGTTGTTAGGGTTAGGAGTCAGTAGTCAGGAGAATTAAGAATGAATAATAATCAATTAAATGGTCTATTTACGGATTTTAGGCAATTTAATCCTTATTTTTGCCGTTTTTGAACCCTCAAAAATTAATTAGTCAAGAGGTTTATTGAAGGTTAAGTAGGTAGGCGTTAAAAGTTATCAGATCCCCCCGCCTATCGGCACCCCCCTTATCAAGGGGGGCAGGGGGGATCGAACCTAAAATCCATTTTTAATTTAATTATAACCAGCTACTTATCAACCCTTGTCATGATCATCATAAATCTAGTTAACTAGAAAAAATAGCCGAAATTAGTGATTTTTCTATCCTATATCTGTAGAGACATTATAGTTAACATCCCTACAGAATCTAGACTATCTAGACCGGATTGGCAATCAGACAGTTAGATACCTCTTGACGCGCCCAATTATCGGCGGCTAAAATGTCATCTAGGCTAGGGGTAGAAGTGTTATGAATTGCAAAGCGATCGCAAACTTTTTCGATCACCCGGGGAATATCTAAGAAGCTAATCTTTTCTTCTAAAAATAACGCTACCGCTTGTTCATTAGCCGCGTTTAATACTGCTGGCATTGCCCCACCTGCGCGGCCGGCTGCGTAGGCTAATCCCATACAGGGATATTTTTGATGATCGGGTTCTTTGAAGGTTAAACTGCCGGCTTTAACTAAATTTAAAGGTTCCCAATCCGTATAAATTCTTTCAGGCCAAGACAAAGCATATAACAGGGGTAAACGCATATCGGGCCAGCCTAACTGGGCTAAAACTGAGGTATCCTGTAACTCAATTAAAGAGTGAATAATACTTTGGGGATGAATAACAATATCGATCGCATTATAATCGACACCAAATAAATAATGAGCTTCGATAACTTCTAGACCTTTATTCATCAAAGTAGCCGAATCGATGGTGATTTTTCTGCCCATCGACCAGTTAGGATGTTTGAGGGCATCAGCTACGGTTACTTGCGGCAATTTTTCCACCGGTAAATCCCGAAAAGCACCCCCAGAAGCGGTGAGAATAATCTTTTTTAATCCCCCGGTGGGAACTCCCTGTAAACATTGAAAAATAGCTGAATGTTCCGAGTCAGCAGGTAATAATTTAACTCGGTGTTTTTCCACCAAAGGCAGCACCACTGGACCGCCAGCAATCAGGGTTTCTTTATTAGCGAGCGCAATATCTTTACCAGCAGTAATAGCGGCAATTGTCGGCAGCAATCCCGCACAACCGACAATTCCCGTGACGACGCTTTCGGAATCGCCATAACGGGCCACTTCGATTACTCCTTCCTTTCCTGCTAGGATAATCGGCGTATAGTCAAGGTCGGAAATTAGGCTTTTTAGGTCTTCTAGTTGACTTTCGTTATTAATCGCCACGATTTGCGGGCGAAATTGCCGAATTTGCTCCGATAGTAGTTGAATATTATTACCCGTGGCTAATCCCACCACTTGAAACTTATCGGGATGATCGGTGACAATATCGAGAGTTTGAGTTCCGATCGAGCCTGTAGAGCCTAAAATCGAGATTTTTTTCATTAGAAACTTACTATAATTTGGGGATTAGCTTTAAATATACGTTCTCTGGGGTCTTTCTGGCACATTAGAGTAAATATTAAATATTTGTTAAAAAAGTTGATAGTTTGACCTTTTTATGCTATTGGTTAGAAAAAGTTAGCGATAGAGATGGTGACGGAGAAGAAATCGAATAGAAAGGCCAATGGATTAGGCTGTCTAGCGGGGGGTCTGGTTTTTTGCCTCTTATTTCCCCTGTGTTTTTTCTTTTTTGGTTGGTTATCCTTCGCTCTTGGGATGAGTTGTGCTTTCCCCAGTCAATGTTCGACAGAGGGGGAAATAATCAAGTTTATCCTATCAATGATTTCGTTTTTTGGGGGAGGATTCGCCGTACCTATATTCCTCAGTTGTGCCGTTGGAAAAGCCGTCAGATTTGGGTTAAGTCGGAGAAAAAATAACCGAACTTAAACATAAGTTCGGCTAGATTTAATTTAACAACTGGATAAAACTAACTTTCTGTCGCCGTTGCTGTGGTGGGAGGCAACTTAATATTAGTAGCTAATCCCAGAATTTGCAGCAGACGGATGGTCATCCAAGTCAGGTCAACTTCCCACCATTGTAGGCCATGACGGGCAGAATACTGATAGGCATGGTGATTATTGTGCCAACCTTCACCGAAAGTTAAGAGGGCAACCCACCAACAATTTTTAGAATTATCGTGGGATTCATGGCTAACATAACCGAATTTGTGGGTGGCGCTGTTGACAAACCAAGTAGAGTGGAAAACTAAGACCAAGCGAACAAAAATTCCCCAAATTACAAACGGCCAACCACCCATAGCATAGAGAATTAAGCCTAAAACAATTTGGATAGGAACAAAATAATTTTGACAGAATTTATAGAAAGGATCGTCGGCGATATCCTGGGTAAAACGGGCAATTTCTTCGTCGGCAGGAATTTCGTGTAACATCCAACCCATGTGACTCCACCAGAAACCTTTATTAGAATCGTGGGGATCGGGAGCAGTATCAGAATATTTATGATGAATACGATGTAAACCTATCCATGCGATCGCACCCCCCTGACAAGCGAGGGTTCCGCACAAAACCAGAAAGTATTCTAACCATTTGGGAGTCTTAAAACTCCGATGGGAAACCAAACGATGGAAACCGAGGGTAATTCCTAAACCCCCAGTAATCCAATAGAGAATTAATGTCACTCCCACAGCACCCCAGCTAAAATTGCCAGGCAAGAAGGCTAAAAGAGCCACTAAGTGGATAAAAGCCATGTAGATGAGAGTCACCCAGTCAATGGGCAGTTTTTCGGAAGTCGCAACAGTCATTGAATAACCCAAAGGGAAACAACAGGAGACAGAGCATCATTGTCTTATCTGTCTCGATTTGACACAGGGGGAACTTTGACGCTTAATAAATAGTAACAAATATCACAGTCTATTGTTTGATGGATATCCCCTCTCTACTCCACAGGGCAGAAAAGGCCCTACTCCCCATCTTTTCGGAAATTGACGCACAGGTCAAGGAAAATCTCCGTAAAGTCCTCGGTGCTTTCCGTGAAAACCGCGTCGGAGTGCATCATTTTGCTAGTGTTAGTGGTTATGGTCATGATGACTTGGGACGGGATACTTTAGATCAAGTGTTCGCCCAAGCCCTGGGGGCCGAAAAGGCGGCGGTGCGGGTACAATTTGTTTCAGGAACCCATGCGATCGCCTGTGCCTTGTATGGGGTTCTTCGACCGGGGGATGAGATGTTAGCGGTAGCGGGTGCGCCCTACGATACCCTAGAGGAAGTAATTGGGATTAGGGGCAGTGGTCAAGGCTCTTTAAAGGATTTTGGCGTTAGTTATCGGCAATTAGAGCTAGATTCTACCGGTGCGATCGATTGGTTGGCTTTGGCAACAGCAGTTAAACCCCAAACCCGTTTAGTACATATTCAAAGATCCTGCGGTTATTCCTGGCGATCGAGTTTGTCTATTGACGAAATCGAGAGAATTGTCCGTATAGTTAAACAACAAAACCCGAATACGGTCTGTTTTGTCGATAATTGCTATGGAGAATTTATCAACACCCAAGAACCCACCGACGTGGGGGCAGATCTGATGGCCGGTTCTCTCATTAAAAATCCAGGAGGTACAATCGTCACGGCCGGGGGATACATAGCAGGTAAAGCGGAATTAGTGGAAATGGCCTGCTATCGTCTGACAGCACCGGGGATCGGTAGCGAGGGAGGGGCAACTTTTGACCAAAATCGTCTCCTTTATCAGGGATTGTTTCTAGCGCCGCAAATGGTGGGAGAAGCGATGAAAGGCAGTCATTTAATCGCCTATGTGGGCGATAAGTTGGGTTATCCGGTCAATCCCGCTCCTTTTGTGCCTCGACGCGATATTATTCAAGCGATTAAACTCGGTTCCCCCGATAAGCTGATTGCCTTCTGTAAAGCCATTCAAGCCTATTCTCCCATCGGTTCCTACTTGGATCCCATTCCTGCCCAAATGCCGGGCTATGAGAGCCAAGTAGTGATGGCTGGTGGCACGTTTATCGATGGTAGCACCTCGGAATTCTCCGCCGATGGACCCCTACGGGAACCCTATATCGTTTTTTGTCAGGGGGGAACCCATTGGACTCATATTTCCCTGGCCCTAGAACAAGCGATCGCAGCTTTATCTTGAATGGTTCCTCTCACCTTCTTTCTCTCCCCTAGTTAAATTCCTAACTTCCTGTCTTTGTGGTTAACAAAAAGTAAAACGTAGGGTACGTTAGACGGCCAAAATTGCTGCTGTGACTGGAAGGTAACAATCCCTCGTAACGCACCACCTATCATCGACTGTGATTGTGTGATGGACTATGATTGAAGTAACGCACCACCTATCATCAACTAAGTAGCCAATTACAATTAAAGATAAAATACAAAGAACCAGAAGCTTGTCCCACTATCTAAAAATTAATTGAGATTACTTACTTATAATAACAGTGGTACGATAAAACCGATCAAATATCTAAGGAGTTGTCATGAATTACAATCGCAATATAATACCATTAATGGCGGGGGGAATTTTAATATTAGCTTTTACTACCATACTGCGCCCTTTTGCCGTTATTGATACTGGTGAACGCGGCGTTGTCATGTACTTTGGCAAAGTGCAAAAACAAATCCTCGATGAAGGAATTCATCCCGTTATACCGATTGTCACCAAGATCAAGCCCATCAACGTTCGAGTGCAAACAACGGAAGTAAAGGCAAAAGGAGCTTCTAAAGATTTGCAAGATGTGGAAACAACTATTATCGTTAACTGGCACATCGACCCCGACAAAGTCAATCAGATTTATCAACAAGTTGGGGATATCAATGCGATTGTCTCTGGTATTATCAACCCAGCAGTATCGGAAATTGTCAAAGCGGCAACAGCACAACGTCCCGTACAAAATATCTTGCAAGAGCGAGGAGAACTCAAACGTGAAATTGACACTTCCCTCGCCCAAAGATTAAGACGTTATGGGATAATTATCAATGATGTATCTCTCGTTAATTTTGGTTTTTCCGAAGAGTTTAACGCAGCGATTGAAGCCAAACAAGTAGCGGAACAAAAGGCACAAGAAGCTGCTTTTCGCGCACAACAAGCAGAACAGGAAGCGAAAGCGGAAATCAACCGCGCAAAGGGACAGGCAGAAGCTCAAAAACTATTGCGCCAAAACCTAAGTACCTAGGCAAAATTATTTACACATGACGAACATTGCCCCGTAAGGGTTTTAGCTCGATCGGGCAGGTAATTAATTTTGCATGACTACTTAACACCAGAAATTTTACAACAACGAGCAATCGAAAAGTGGGATGGACGTTTTCCTGTCGTCATGGGTGGTTCAGGCTCCCTTCCCCTGATCAACATCGGGTAATGATTCGGTAGTAGTGGTGTAGCCCTCTTGCTTACCTGGTATGAATTGTGTAAAATATTTATTAATAAAAATAATTGGAACCCGATCAGTCTTTAAACCTCTAGCTTGATTATGACTTTTCTGATAAATATCTTTTTCTGGCTCCTGTCTGG
>NZ_SFBV01000236.1:0-21581 GCF_007095585.1 Microcystis sp. M_OC_Ca_00000000_C217Col | reverse complement strand
CCTCGGTTGAACTGGATGTCCACGCCCTTTTTCAGAATATAGGCACCCAAGCTACAAAGCGGTATTTTTTACCTAGGTTGGGACGGGTTGCCTACTTCTCAAGATACAAGGTTGGGTTAGCGGTAGCGTAACATGAGCGGGCGTTGGGTTTAATGCTTCAACCCAACCTAGGTTCTTCTAGTCACTTTCGGGAATGGGTGGGAAATGGGCAATGGTCGCGGGTTGGGGATGGTCGGGTAGAGAGCGATCGGGGATTGATGACGACCAGGTTAAAAGTAGCTTGACTTTGTTACTCTACCTTCCATAGGCGTGACTTGATTTTTTGTGGACGATGTGTCACAATAAACCATATATATTCAAGTCAGAGCAATGTCAGAACTTCAATTATCATTATTCCCTCAAAATAATCAAGATATTGAAAAGACGAAAAAAGTCAAATTAGGACGTTATGAAAAAATTCAACGGGAACTACTGACCATCAAGCGTGATTTACATCAAGTTTTTGTGGATGTTAATTGTCCGATCGCTCCTCATCTAACTTATAACTTCATTGATTTATTTTGTGGTGCTGGTGGCATAACTCAAGGTTTAGTTCAGGCAAATTTTCATCCAGCAGCAAGTGTTGAAATCAATCCTGTCGCTTCATTAACACATCGGTACAACTTCCCACAATGCCATCATTTCTGTGGTGATATTCATGACTTTCAAGCAGAGAAATGGCTTATCTTGGCAGGCTCACCCGATATACATTTAGTGGTTGGAGGTCCGCCGTGTCAGGGTTTTTCGGTCGCTGGTAAACGAGATCCCAATGATCCTCGAAATCAATTATTTAAAGAGTTTATAAGAGTGGTTTCTGAAATTCAGCCTTGGTATGTCGTCATGGAAAATGTGCCAGGGATTCTCACGATGCAAAAAGGCAAGGTGAAAGAAACTATCTTAGAAGAGTTTGAATCGATCGGTTATTCTAATATTTCGATCGCTATTCTTGAATCTGCCGCTTATGGAATTCCTCAAATTAGACCGAGAGCAATTTTTATAGCTAATAGATTCGATCTACCTAATCCTTATCCTCAACCTCAATTACTACCTCATCAATATATTCCGATAGAGTCGGCTATTTCCGATTTACCTGCTTACACGCCTATTCCCGAAATTAATCATGAATGGACACGCCATTCCTCGAAGTATATGGAACGGATCGCACGAGTACCCCCCGGTGGTTCTCTCTATGAAACCTACGTTGATGCTTTTAAGCGCCAGTATCCAGGCAAACCGAGTATGACCATCAAAGAAAATCATGGAGGTACACATATTCATCCCCATCTTAATCGAGTTATTTCCGCCCGTGAAATGGCCAGACTTCAATCTTTCCCCGATTCGTTTATTTTTGAGGGAACCATGAAAAAAGCTATGTGGCAAATTGGTAATGCGGTTCCCCCACGTTTAGCCGAATGTATCGGATACGCTTTAATTCCTTATCTCAACAAAGTTGCTTTACAGCTAGAGCAAGAATCGCAGATTAATCAGAATTTAAATCCGATAGCTTGCGGTTGAGAGCAATTCTCCATTTCTGCAAATCATACCATCCACAGCCACTACACCCTACTTCCGCCACTTTTCCACTTTTTGGAATGGTATCCGGCCATTTTTCATCACCCTCATAATAGTATTGGATACCGAAGGGATAGCCCCGATCCCCTGTTTGGTAACATTTACGGCAGACTTCACGCTTCTGTAAATTGCGCTGATTCGTCAAAAGTTGAAATTGTTCTCGAATCTCCGTATCGGCCAAATGCTCTAATGAATCTCGTCTCGTATCGTTTCCCCAACGAATTTCTGGAAATTTATGGTCGGGTAACAGATTATCTTTCCCTACAGTCTTACCCTCGTAAGCATCATAACCACCGAGCAGATCAATGATTTTCTTTCGTAGGGATGACGACCATACTTCGTATCCAGATATTCCACCACGAGGTAGAGGAACAAGTATAATATGCGTTTTCTTGGAACCACAAGTCGGGCATTTTTTTGATGTATGAGTTGCGATCGTATATCCCATTTCTTTTAAATCTTGAATCCTTCTAGCCCAATTCGGATTCGGGGGTAATTGACAAGCAACACAAGTCCATTTAAAAGTGATGAGTACATCAAAGAATGATTTTGTTACTTCCGCTTCTTTCTGTAACCAGAAGACCTCTTGTTCTTGTCTCCACTTCGGATAATTACTCGGATGACAGTATAGAAAAGCTTGCTGAAGAGTGTGGAAACGAGGTCTATACCGATAGAATATCCGCAAAATAGTCCTAAAAGTTTTGCCCAATAAGCACTTCAGGGTTCCATAAGCAAAAATTATCACACAAAGTCGAGAAGAGCCGAAGATTCGGCCAGATCTACGCCAGTACGTCTATACTCAACTGGAATCGCGCCTTCCCAAATCGTACCGTCATCATATCGAAAAGTAACATCTATGTAACTTTCGGAAGCTTTTGAGTGTCTACGTTGTCCGTGTTGTACGATCTTTTCCATTGGTTTGATTAACTTTGTTTTCCAAGCCTTCTAATAGATTGGAGACATTGAGGTTCATTCCGTTCGCCAGACTAACAAGAGCGGTTACAGAAGGATTGCGAATCCCGCGCTCGATGCCAGAAATATATGTTCTATCTAGATTCGAGCGTGTCGCTAGTTCTTCTTGGGAAATACCTAGATTTTCTCTGTGTTGTCTTACTAACGAACCCAACGCTTTTAAAATTTTTGCCTTGTTTTCGTCCATAGCTCTATCCTGACCGAACATAGACGATGAGTCCACGGACGATCTGTCACATTCCGAGCGAAGCACTAGAAATCGAGCGGCTTTTGAGTATCGCTTGCCCGTTTATATCTGATAATCCATGACGAAAACCACCTTACCACCCCGTGCGTTGGCACTTAAGGCAGCGGTCATCTTCTTGGGATAGGGGAGATTGAGATTATTCATTAACTGAATAAAATCCTCACGATCGCGGCCGGCAAAACGGGGATTCCAGCGCTTTTCCTCACCGATCGAGGAGACCGTTCTGCCCAGATAATCGTGGCAGGGATAAACAAGCGTATCGTCGGGGAGAGTGAATAACTTCTCCGTCACCGTCTTGTATAGTACTTCCGGCGAACCGTTCTGAAAATCGGTACGACCACAACCGCGAATTAAGAGTGCATCCCCCGTTAATAGGCGTTTTTCATCGATGAGATAGGCTATATGACTATCGGTGTGGCCTGGAGTGGCGATCGCTTTTAGCTGCTGACCTGCCACGATCCAGATATCGCCATCGCGCACATAACCATCGATATCGCTCACTTCCGCATTTTCGGGAACGAGGATCGAACAGTTGGTTAACTCCCGTAAGCGGTGCGCTCCGGTGATATGGTCGGCGTGGACATGGGTTTCCATCGTGTAGCCTAGAGTTAACCCCAACTGCCAAAGAATCTGCCGATCGCGATCGACCTGTTCGAGGACCGGATCGATTAAAATTGCCTCCCCCGTACCCGAATCAGCGATCAGATAGGTGTAGGTACTCGATTCCCTATCGAAAAGCTGGCGGAAAATCGGCGCTGCCGGCCCGAATGCGATCGAGTAGGCCGTGGGGAGAGAAATTCTCTCTTTCAGCGATCGCAACAACTCCCGGGCCAGTTCGGCCGCCTGTAAACGCAGTTCGGGGATGGCGGTGGTTTCCCAGAGATCGCCTTTGCGGGGATTTCCCAAAGTGTAGAGCGTTGGCGATGCCGTACCGTCTGGCCCGAGAATTGCCCCATTGTCGGCGGTTTCGATGCCACAACCTAGGGAATGGGGACGGATTAACCCTCGTTGGCGAAGATGAACGACAAGGGGATCGGTGATCGTCCTGTAATCGTTACTTGCGCCGGTACAGTTAATAATTCGATCGACCGGTAGGTTTAACAGGTTTCCCGTTCCCCGTTGACGGATAGTAACCTCTACACAGCCGTTTTTATCCTCAGCACTTTCAATTCTTCCCGCATGATAGGTTAATTGTCCCGATTCTACAGCCTCATCGAGGATACTGGCGATCTCGTCGGCGAGGCGATGGCGAAGAACCTCCCAATAGGCTTTCAGGTGGCGTAGAAATCTGGCGCGTTCCGCTATCGGCAGACAATGCCATAGACCTTGAGATATAGGACGTAAGGCGTTTAAAACGGCCCGCCAGTCGTGACCTTGACTCTCTGCGGTTTTTACCTCCGCGCGAATCCGCCCTAGGAGTCCCCGGGTGGTCTGGGGCGCGGTTTCGAGGGTGAGGAACGGGGGATAGGGATCGGTGGGTCGGTGCGATCGAGGGATCAGTCCATGACGGGAAACTGCGTGGATTTTGCCCGTGAATCCCCTTTGTGCCAGGGAAACCACCATATCCACCATCGTTAACCCCGTACCGACCAGCAGCATCGTCCCGTCGGGTTTTAGCTCGGCGAGTGCCTCCGTCTGCCAAGCGTCGCGGAGATAGGGGGAATTGAGAGACGCGAGGGGTTGGGGAACCGTTGCGGGAAAATTGCCCAGCGCCAGAACTACCTTAGCGGCGCTGATTTTCTTGCCTCCTTTGAGGGTAATCGTCGCCTTTTCCCCGTCGAGGACCAGATCGATCGCCGCATCGGTAAATGTTTCCAGACGGTGATCGGCAATGGCGTTGTCCCGCGCTTCTTCTAGGATCGATCGGATGTATTTGCCGTACACTAGACGCGGTACAAAACTGGCCGGATCGATCGATCGATAGCCGTTATCTGCTAACCAGTGGAGGAAATGTTCGGGATCGTCCTCGAAGGCGCTCATTTTGCCTGCGGGAATATTGAGCAGGTGGCCGCTATCTCGCGTTCCGTAGGCGATCCCCGTACCGAGGGGTTTTCGGCGCTCGATCAGAGCGATCGATAATGGAGTCCCTGTGTCGCGCAACAGGTTCGCTGTCACGAGGGAGCCACTAAATCCTCCCCCGATAATGGCGATGTCGAAAGTTGCAGAAAATTGATTCCGGTCAATGTAGCTCATAGATAAGGGGTATGGTAAGGGTTAAAGAGTTAGTATTACTTGGTCTAAGTAAGTAGTTATAATTAAATTGAAGATAGATTTTGCCTCTGATCCCCCCTGCCCCCCTTGATAAGGGGGGTGCCGATAGGCGGGGGGATCCCCCCTGCCCCCCTTGATAAGGGGGGTGTCTGACAACTTTTAACACCTACCTACTTAGCTGAAAGATAATTTTTGGGCATTATTGTTTAATACATTAAAAATAAACGATAGGATTTGCTGTCAATTAAGATATAAATTCCTAGAATAATATAGATAAAAGGACTAATTTTATGTCCGTAGTTTGTAACCACTTTAGCTATCCTGGGATGGGTAATCAAAAAATAGGCTAGGACGCACCAAATTCCCATCATGAGATAAAAAATTATCATGATAATTAAGACGTGCATCGGGGAATTATTGGCAAAAAGAGAGGTATAAATACCAATATTATCACCGCCATTAGCCACGGTCACGGCAGCGATGTAATAGGTTTGGGAGGGAAAACGAGGAACAAAGGAGCGATTTTTAGAATAATTAACATCTTCTCTTACTTCTTGAATGTAATCCTCATTTTCCCTTGACAAAAGTTGTTTAATGCCGATAATTAGAGGGATAAATCCTAATAGACCAATCCATTCTTTAGAAACCAGTAACCCAAATAGTAAACCGAGGGAACTAGCTAGGAGAATCAGGGTAAAACCGAGGTATTGACCAACAATCAGGTGTCGAGGTCGAAAATTAGCATTAAGTCGCGAGAAAAACAACATTAGCACCATCAGATCATCAAGATTTGTGGCCACAAAACTCGTGACGCTAGTAATTAAAAGGGTTACTAACCAATTCATAGATTGAAAAAAGAGATAATCCTCCCCATTCTAAATCTCGTAGTGCCAGATTTCCTCCTCTCGTAAAAGAAGACGATGGACGGGAAGACGTTCCACGGCCCCCTGTTGTTCAAGATGATTAAGTGCGCGGGTAATTGTGACTCTGGTGGTTCCTAATAAATCAGCGATATCCTGATGAGTTAGACGCACATCAATTAATTGTCCAGTACCAGTTTGTTTACCAAATTGATTGCCTAACCATGACAGTAATTTCACAACCATAATATCAGTACGTTTGTAGCTACGAATAATACTTAGTTCTTGTGCTTGCTGAAGATGAGACAGCAGAATTTCTGCCATTTGATAACTCTCAACTGTGGAAAAGGAAACTGCTTGCACTGGAGTGATGCACTCAACTTGATAGGGATTGACTCTCTCTAGGGTTTTGCCAACAAAATTGCCAGGTCCCCACAATCCCAAGACGATTAGGGTTCCATCTTCTAACCAGGTGGAGGTTTTCACGACTCCACTCTCGATTTTCCAGAAATTAGGGTTTCTCAGGGGCAAAATCGCCCGATTATCAAAGTGCCAGCGATGGGGGGTTGGTGGTTGATAGGTAAGCGTCATGATTGGTAATTAATTTTGATGAGGTACTTAGCTAGTCAAAAGCACAAGGTGGTCGATAAAGGGGCTTTTTAGACGAGTTAAGGCTTTTGGGGAGAATTTTGGGGTAAAAACGATAATTACCCCAAAAAAGACCGATTTTATGCCCTTGCAAGCCCTATTTATTTCGGGGTGCTAGTCTTCTCCAGTTCCGTGGTGGCCGAGGAGATCAGTTCTTGCCAAGCTCGATCGCTTTCCTGTAGAGTCTGTTTAACCGCGTCGATGGTTTTTTCCACGCGAGTTTTCAGGAAAGGGGAAGCACTGTCTTTGAGTCGTTCGGTGTCGTCGGCTAAGATATCGATCGTCTCGGAGGTATTAACAAGGCTATTTTCTAGGGTAATAAGGTTGTTTTGCAGGGTTTCACTGAGTTTAGCCCCGGATTTGGTCAATTTTTTCGTCAATTTACTCACTTTTTCCCCTAGATCGTCAATATTGTCCGCTAAGTCCTCTAGGTTGTCCTGTTGAGCTTCGATAATCTTCTTGTCGAGAGAAGGAGCGGCTAGTTGAGCCTTTAGGTCATCGATAGCCGATTTTGTGGCTTGGATGGCTTTTTCATAGGCAATTTGGGCATCTTCCAGAATTTTTGGGCTAGAAACCTCATTTTTTTTCTTAACTGGTTCCACCACGGTGCCACCCGTTGCCGTGGCACGGTCGATAACGGCCAACTGTTCGGGGAGTAGGGGCAAGGCGATCGCATTTCCTCTTCCCCCGAGGAGCAAAGTGACAGTTAAGAGGAAAATCAGCAGCCGGAAAACTTGATTTTTGAGGCTTTGAAAGCTCTTATTTCGGTTGATCATGATTTGATTTTCTCCTGTTTAGAAAAATTAGTTACTCTCTACTAAATATTATCACATAAAATATTTGCATGTTGTTTATATACAAATATTTTATAAAAAATTTATTATATTTTTTGCTTAATAAATTGTAGATAAAAATATAAACTTTTTGGGCTAAAAGCCATTATAGAAAAGCTTTTACTCTCTTAATAAAAAATTAATTTTTATCACTTTTTTTTATTAATGAGACGCTGAACTATCCGATGAGTCTATTTCTTGATTAATCGGAGATATTTTCTTACGACCTTTAATATATTTGGCTAAAGGTTGTTTTTTCTTCAGTCGTTTAATGCCACTGAGGGTGGAGAGAGTGAAAAAAGTTCCCACCAGAACCATCTGCCATAAACCGCAGCCAGAAGCCGCGCCTAATCCTGCCGCTAACCAAATAGTCGCCGCTGAAGTCAAACCTTTCACTTGTACCTTATTTAGTTCCCGATGGGATTGTTGTAGGATGATTCCCGCCCCTAAAAAACCGACACCAGAAGCGACCCCTTGAATAGTACGACTGAGAGCATTAGAAGACGCATAACCCACATCTCCCTCCGCTTGTAGGGGAATCATCACGAACATGGCAGCTCCGAGACTAACGATGATAAAAGTTCTCAATCCAGCCGGACGACCGCCTCGCTGTCGGTTATAACCAATCAGACAGCCGACGGCCATAGCCATACTGAGCCGAAAAATAATCGTTTGCCAATCTTCCGAGTCAAAAAACATGGCTTAACCCATCAAATGAGATAAAAACTTCGCCTAACCAATCAAAGCCTTTTCCAGATCCCGCTTTAAATCGTTTCTATTCTCGATCCCGATCGATAATCGTAGTAAAGCCGGTGTTATAGGTGGAAGTGAGATCAATGGGAACCGTTACCGCCCCATGAATCGCCCTCGTTGCAAATTCCATCAATTTATTGTCCTATTAGTCGATATCTTCGAGGTCTTTAAACAGGGCCGTGCTGAGGTAACGTTCCCCGAAACTAGGCTGAATCATGACGATTAATTTATCTTCGTTTTCGGGTCTTTTGCCCACTTGAATCGCCGCCCATAAAGCCGCCCCGGCCGAGATGCCCGATAGTAGTCCCTCCTGACGAGCTAACCGTCGCGCGTAGGCGAAAGCCTCTGTATCATCGACGACAATCACCTCATCGATTAATTCCGGTCGGAAAATGGCCGGAATAAAACCGGCCCCGATGCCTTGGATTTTGTGCGGCCCCGGTTGTCCCCCCGATAAGACGGGACTATTAGAGGGTTCAACTGCGATCGCTTGAAATTGGGGACGACGGGGTTTAATGGTTTCGGCAATACCGGTAATGGTTCCCCCGGTTCCCACGCCACCGATAACGATATCTACCAGGCCGTCGGTATCGGTCCAGATTTCTTCGGCGGTGGTTTCCCGGTGAATTTTCGGGTTGGCCGGGTTGCGGAACTGTTGCAAACTATAGGCGTTGGGGGTATTTTCGACTATTTCCTCAGACTGGGCGATCGCTCCTTTCATGCCTTGGCTACCCGGGGTTAATTCTAATTGCGCTCCGTAAGCTTTTAACATCGCTCGTCGTTCTAAACTCATGGTTTCGGGCATAGTCAGGACTAAGCGATAGCCTTTGGCAGCGGCTACCATGGCCAGGGCGATGCCGGTATTGCCGGAAGTTGGTTCCACCAGAATTGTTTTATCGGGGTGAATTAGTCCGGCGGCTTCCGCGTCCTCCACCATACTGACCCCGATGCGATCCTTAACCGAGGCGGCGGGGTTCATACTTTCTAGTTTGACGACGATGCGGGCTTTTACTCTCTCGGCTACTGGGATTCGATTCAGTTGGACTAGGGGTGTCCGTCCTACCAATTGGGTGATGTCTCTTGCGATCGGCATAATCCCACTTGCTTTATACTTGTTGGCTATTTCTGATTATATATGTATTTTAAATGTTTTACAATACTTTTGGGGTTGAAGTACAGTGACTCGGCGGGGATTATCCCGGTCGATTTTTATTTGTGTGGAAACGAGGTCTATACCGATAGAATATCCGCAAAATAGTCCTAAAAGTTTTGCCCAATAAGCACTTCAGGGTTCCATAAGCAAAAATTATCACACAAAGTCGAGAAGAGCCGTTTTTTTGTATATCGAAGCACAATCGGTCAAATTGTCTTGGGAAATTTCCCTCAATTTAGTTAATTATTATTAGTATATGAAAGCACATTTGTTTAAATAACTTAAACGAATTATTAGAGAGATGAAAAGAGTGATACTTTTTCTTGGTATAGGGTTACACATTTAGGAAAGTTTTCTGAGATTTATTCTAAAAAATTATTTTTTTGCCACTTTTTTGAGAAACAATTTTTAATAAATAAAGGTGGAAATATGTTCTATAAAATAATTTATGGCAAAAACGAAGTCTATCTAGGAGCGGATAAAAACGCTAAATTCAATTAACAAGAATTGTTCCTCGATATACAAAAAAATCTGGACAAGGGAGAGTAAAACTTTTTTCTGGGACGATAGTATAGTTCCAAGAGAAAAACTCCCAGATACTTTATCGAAAAAATAAAGAAAAGCCAGAAAAATCAACCTCGATATTTTGCTGAAACCAATCATCATTATAGGAGATGAAAACTATGGTGTTAGATGCCTTTGCCAAAGTCGTTTCCCAGGCCGATACCCGGGGGGAATACCTGAGCGAGAATCAAGTCAATGCCCTAATTGCCTTCGTCAAAGATGGTAATAAACGCGTCGATGTGGTCAATCGTCTTTCCAGTAATTCTTCTGCGATCGTTACCGATGCCGCGCGTAGTTTGTTTTCAGAACAGCCCGTTTTAGTTGCCCCCGGTGGCAACGCCTATACAAACCGTCGTGCCGCCGCCTGCTTGCGGGATTTGGAAATTATCCTGCGCTACGTTACCTATGCCACCTTCACCGGCGATGCCAGCATCCTCGATGATCGCGCCTTGAACGGTCTCCGGGAAACCTACGTCGCCCTAGTGGTTCCGGGTGCTTCTGTTGCAGCTGGAATTCTCAAGCTCAAAGACGCTTCCCTTGCCCTAGCAGCCGATCCCAACGGGATCACTCGTGGGGATTGCAGTTCTTTACTGGCAGAAGTCGCTTCTTACTTCGATCGAGCGGCGGCGGCAGTTTCCTGATGCTGTGACTTTCTTCTCTCAATCCGATTAAACTTTTGTAGGAGCAATTCCATCGATGACCAAAACACCTTTAACCGAAGCGGTGGCTACTGCCGATTCCCAAGGCCGTTTTCTCAGCAGTGCTGAATTACAAGTAGCCTTCGGTCGTTTCCGTCAGGCCGCCATCACCCTAGAAGCGGTAAAAATCCTCGCCCAAAAAGCCCCCAGTTTAGCCCAAGAGGCAGCCAACGCTGTCTATCAAAAATTTCCCTACACCACCCAACTCCAGGGGCCGAACTATGCCTACGATGAGCGAGGGAAATCCAAGTGCGTTCGCGATATCGGCTACTATATCCGAATTATTACCTATGCCCTCGTGGTAGGAGGTACAGGCCCGATCGATGAATATCTGGTCGCCGGTTTGAGTGAAATTAATAGTGCTTTTGAACTATCTCATAGCTGGTATATCGAAGCCTTAAAATACATCAAAACCAATCACGGATTAAGTGGGGATGCTGCTGTAGAAGCTAATTCCTACATCGATTATGTGATCAACGCCCTTAGCTAATTCCCGTCAACTTTACGTCAACATAAGCTCAAATCTCCTAAATTCACCTCGGGATGAGCGCCGAGGTTTTTTTGCGTCCGTCTAACTTAGCCCTACTCGGGAACCCACCCTAAGCAAAAAAAAGGCGTTGTCAGATCAGAAGAGGAAAGATGCTCCGGTGCTGATTCGGAGCATCTTTCCATTTGACAACGCCGATTGTAGGGCTAATTCATGAATTAGCCCTACGCCGATTGTAGGGCTAATTCCACTGCTAAATCGAGCGACCCCTTCGACTCCCAACTATCGGCACTATTCGTTCATTAAACACTAATTGTCAAGATGCCATGTAATCTTTCCTATCAAAGTAATTTCAGTTCCGGTGCTGATTCGGAGCATCTTTCAATTTGACAACGCAAAAAAAACCATCTTGGGTAAGATGGTTGCACACAACGAGTATAAACCGACAAACTTGACTTCAGACCGCTTTTTCTGGCCCAGTAGCGACGGGCAGATCTGTGGTACTGGACTCTGTCCAAGAACCCTCGTAAATTCGCACCTTGGGATAACCGAGCAGATGTTTGAGGACAACATACTGTAAAGTAGCTTCCCGTCCCGTACTGCAACTGACAATAATATTATCCGAGGGCTTGATGTTGCGTTGGGCAAGAATCTTCCTGATTTCGTCTAAAGATTGCAATTTATGGTGATTTTTCAGGGATTCATCGGGATTATTCGCTTCCGTAAAGGTCGGCCAGGGTATATTTTTCGCCCCCGGAATATGACCATTTCTCAGCCAGATATCCTGTTTTCCCTGAAAAAGTTCTTCGGGCCTGGGATCGATAACAACCACATCCGGTTTGCCGATCAATTTTTCTACTTCTGCCAAAGTCACCCGAATCGAGGGATTATCACGGACAGTAAAGCTCCCTGGTTGATATTTAGGGAATTCTTTCGTTACCTTCTGTTCAGAACCCTTATAACCCTTAAAACCACCATCTAAGACGGCCACATCTCGGAAACACGATCGCTCTAGTAAATAGGCGACCATGGTTGCCCCCAAGACATCGCGACCATCGGAATATACTACCACTCGATCGCCATTAGTGATTCCCGCGGCGGCAAAGAGACTGCCAATTTTATCCTCTTGCCAATATTGAACCGGCAAAAATCCGTTTGGACCACGAAAATTATTGTCGGCTATATTCACCGCTTTCGGTAAATGACCGGTGATATATTCCAAAGGATTAATCCGCACATCGAGAATTTTTAACTTCGGATCGTTGAGATTTTGTGCTACCCACGCCGGCGATACAAAGTCTATCTTAGTCTCAGATTTGGACGTGGCCATCAGGGGCGATGACGGTGCTAAGGTAAAGGTTAAAATGCACAGAAGAACTAAAGTGAGAAAAGCAAGGGGACGGCTTTGAAACCGTCCCAGGGATAGACCCTTCCCTCGTGGCAGTTTTGATTTCATGATTCAGTGTCAGCGACGAATATCAAACGATAATTACTATAGGGCTTTGATTAGCTTTCTCCAAAAATTTAGGTATAACGTGATATTTTTTTTGGGGAGCAAGTCGATCAACTAATTATTAGTTTCCTCTTGGGTATTGATCGCCTTGGGTGTCTCTAATAACTGTCGCCACCAGAGATGAACTAGGAGGGACCAAGCGATCGCTAAAAGCCAAGCAGCAAGGATATCACTAGGAAAGTGAACCCCTAAATAAAGACGAGTCCAAGCAATAACCAAAACCAAGGGAATCCCCAGTAAAACTACCCCGAAAAACCAGCGCGTTCTCCAAGATAAGATCAGTAAAGAAACCACTAACAGGGAACTAAATAAAGCATGACCGCTAGGGAAGGCAAAATCATCGGGCAAGGGATAAAATAACGTCCAAAATTGCGGGCGATTTCGATGAAAAACAATCTTGAGATTATAACTAATTGCCCAACCTCCAGCCATAGTCACAAGCAGATAAGCGAACCCATACCAGTATTTTTTTAGGGCAAAAATCAGCAGTGAAATTGTTAGTATCGGAGCCACTCCCCAATAAGTACCTAATCCCGTTAATTTTATGGCCAAAAAGTTTAGGTTTAAATTAGCGGTTTGATGAATAGATAGCAGCAGCGATTTTTCCCAAGCAAATCCTTGGGGATGCTGGTCAATAGCGATCGCTAAATCCGTAAAACTTAGCGATGTTAACAAGATGGCTAAGAAAAATAAGCTATTGTTTAAGTGGGTTTTGGGAATCACGGGGAAAAAGTAGCGATCGAGGATAACAGGGGCATTTCTAATATCTGAAAATGAATTAAGACCATAATGACTAATGTATAGGCAGTCGAGGAAAGTAATCCATTTCTTAATTCTTTTGGCCAATTGCGTTCTTTTTTCTCTCCACCGATTAATTCTTTCGTCCCAAACTGCATCAGTAGGATTCCCACAAGATTAGATAACCAATAACCAACCACGGCTGCGGGGAGAAAAAAATCGGCGTGTAAGCAAGCAATTAAACGACCGAAACCGTAGGCGATCGGCAGATTAAAAATTAGATCGTTCCACCAACACAGGGGCGATAATAAGTAACCAATCAATACCAAGCTTCCGTTTTTTATTTTGTCAAGTAGATACATCTTTTTTTTAGTTACTAACTATTAGTTTTGTTTTTTTTGCCATCAGCAATCAACTATCTCTGCTATCTAGGGTTTGCGGCAAAAAGTACGGGCGAAGCATTCGGTTAGAAAATCTACGGTTTCACCGATAGGTTATTGCCCGAATGCTTCGCCCCTACAGGACGCGGGCCGGTGAAGACGCAAGGTTTTGAACGACGATTCTCTCAAAATCTTGCACCTGTTTCGCAAGAAAAGCCACAAAACCCTTCCCTTGCCCACATTTCAGATTTATTCAGCAAGCGCTATCTAGCTGACGGCTGATGGCTCACTACTAATTAACGCTGAATTTGGTCAAAAATCGCCCCATCAGCGAAGAATTTTTTCTGGATCGCATCCCAGCTACCAACCGCCGTATAGGGGAACAGATTCGACACTTTTGGATATTGTTTACTAAACTCTTTAGCCACATTAGCATTAACGGGACGGAAACCCACCTTGGCGAATTCCCGCTGCGCTTCGGGAGTAAAGAGAAATTGGGCAAAAGCTGTCGCTACTTCCCGGGTTTTGCGTTTATCAACTATTTTATCCACTACGGCCACGGGCGGATCGATCGAAACATTGACTGGAGGAATAGTATAGGAAAAACCGGTTTCTCCTTTTTGACGGGCCAGAATCACCTCGTTTTCGTAGTTAAGCAGCACGTCCCCCTGATCCTGTTTAAAGAAGACATCGCTGGCTTCCCGGGCATCTTTGGGTAGTACAGGCACGTTTTTATAGACATTACGGACGAAATTGGTCGCTTGTGCTTCACTGCCGCCGGTCCGAGTTACCGATCCCCACAGGGCCAGAAAATTCCACCGGGCCACCCCAGAGGTTTTCGGGTTGGCAGTAATGACTTTAATCCCCGATTTGGCTAGATCTGGCCAGTTGCGGATTCCTTTGGGATTGCCCTGACGAGTAACTAAAGCTACCACGGAACGAGTGGCGATGGCGTTATTGGGTAATTCTTTCTGCCAACCGGGGTTAACTAAACCCGCTTTTTGCAGGCGTTCCACATCGGAACCGATAGCCAAATTTACCACATCTGCATCTAATCCGTCGATAACAGCGCGGGTTTGGGAACCAGAGCCACCATAACTCTGTTTAATCACCACATCCTGTTTTTTCTCTCTTTTCCATTTGTTGACGAATAGAGGGATGATTTTTGAGTAGGCTGATTGAGTCACCGCGTAGGAAACCAGGGTTATTTCCACGGTTTGTTGTTTAGCTTGCTGTTTATCCGCAGCTGCCAGCAGATTACTCGATGCTGATAGGGGACTAAAAGTTAGTCCGATTCCCGTTGTCACGACGGCAGCCGTAGCTAGAGAAATAAAAGGTAAGAGGGTTTTCCGTTTTGGGGATCTAGGATCAGGGATCACGATGTCATCGGCTCCTTTGTTTATTTATGGGAGATTGCTAGGTATTTTCTCTCGAATTGTATTCTATACGAAATAAAAAACATTTTCAATACATCGAAGAAAAAATTATACTGTTTGGGTTGGATGCAAAGAAATCAAGCCATTAATGGCTTGATTAGCTGAAAAAAGTGTAAATATTCGATTTACATAGCTTAAATGTGCCTTTAAATTCGCCTGAAGCCTCTTTATGCTTCCAGAATAGAGATTTTATTGTCTTTATGGAGAAGAAAGAATTTTTTAGTGCTCACAAACCTTTCCCTATGTGGGTTCACCGGTGAAGTTAGCGGACTTTAGCAACTATTACCCTAAAATTGAAGCGGTCTAACGACTTCAATCAATAATACCATTTTTCTTTATTTGCGTCACAACGAATGCAGGCCTGGCAAGCATTCGAGCGTGGATGTCTGTCATGGATTTAGAAATTTGGTATAAGCAGGGTGCGTCCCAAAAAATCCTGCATTAGGTAACGCACCCTACAGCGATTGCGATCTATTCAGAAACTTGCCGCATAACGGCTAAGTTATGCCGTGCTTCTCACCGATAAGACTGCGATCGCCCTAATTTTCAAGCGTAGCCGACAATATCATGGAATGAATAACCGACCAACCCCCTTGTAATTATCAAGATCTACAGCAATTTCGATCAGTCGTTCAGCGCAGCGCTCTCTATACTCAGCTTCACTCAAACGATCGAGATTTCCAATCGTCAACACTGGAAACGATTTCTCTGTGTTCTCTTCTCGCATAACCTGCTCAAGGGAATCATCACCCTTCATATTTCGGTTAGCAGTAAGAATCATCATCTCCTGTTCTTGAGCATAGCACCAGACTACGCGATCGCTACTTTCCATCGACAGTCCAACCTCTCTAAAGGTGACAAATTGGACAGACTGAAACTCAAGCCAACCACGTTTTGCCAATATACCAAGAAAAATCAGCATAACCGTCGAGGTTGTAGTCAACTAAGAAAGTCATTGTTTTTGTGCAGCACGTCTGGCTCTCTGCTCCTCAAGCTTTGCCCAAAACGCTTCTTGTCCTGGTTTATGTGGCATTGCTGCAATTCGAGCAAAGCGTTCACGGTTACGATCTTCCCAGTACTGGCGAATTTCTTCCCTATTCTGAAGAACCTCTTGATATTCAACCTCGACCTGAGCTTGGTTTACCTGAATGTAGGACAAAGCTGCGTCAATTTGCGCGTTCGTGAGGTTAAATGTGTCACGAATCAGTTTAGGAGGATAATCAGCTTTTAGGAGATCGATCACATCATAGAGGGTGATGCGCGTGCCAGCGATCGTCAGTCCTCGCTCTGTACGGATAATTTTCGCTTGTTGGTTTGCCGTCCAGGTCATTCCCTTAGCTCCTTAGAATCCACTTAATGGTCAATGGTTTCACCAGACAAATATTGGTCAATTTTTTCTGACCAATCAGGTTCACCGTTCATTATAGCCCGCCCCTTACCGGACAAGATCAGTGTACTGCTAGGCCGTGCCTTCGTCATCCCACTTAGACTGACAACTTCAATCAATGTGCATGGTGCGTTCCCAAAAATCTATTGGTGGAACAGTAGGACTTGCATTAGGGAACGCACCCTACGGCTACGGCGATTGTGATCGCACTATGACAAAGGTTTAATTGTCACTAATCCCCCAGCAAAACCCTGAATATTCAACTCATAGCCATCAAGTAAACCCATACCAACTAATGGATCTGTCTCTGACTCATTGATTTCAATAGATTTGATCTGACCATCCCAGATCACAGTTGCCTCAAATACGTTAAACATACAGAGGCTTCCATCGCCCAAGATTCCCTCTTCTTGCATATACCACGTTAATCCTAGTTTTGTAATGATAGCGGAAGGCAACGTGAGAAATCCAGTGTAACCAGTGTCAATAACTGCTTTAATCGCTTGCCTCTGGTGATTTTCGCCTAGCACTACGAATTGAATAATTGCTTCTCGGCGCGAATTGACGCTCCCCATCATCATGGCGACACACTGGGGGAACGAAAGCCAAAACGATGGACGGCACGATGTCCAATGCGAATACCAAATATTTGTGCATCAGGAAAACGTATTAACAGTTGTTTAGCAGCTGTCAGGCTGTCGTCAGCCACTTCAAAAGCCCCTGTTTCGATGTCTATTGCTACAATCTTCCCATGATTCCCTTCCTCGATTTGGGAGCGTACCTGAGACTCATAGACTTCGTGTCCACGTCGGGCAAATTCTTCTTTGCTGTAGCGGGGTTGTCGAACTGTCATTGAAGCGACCCTGTGGCAACTTTTGCCCCTCTATTTTAACCTAAACATTGGCAATCTTCGCTAACATTCCTCCACTGGGCCCACAAGAGCAGCACCGCACCTAACCTCACAGCTTCAATCAATGTGCATGGTGCGTTCTCAAAAATCCCGCATTAGGAAACGCACCCTACGGCTGAAACAGTCCAGTCAGCGTAACGCACGAATTTTGAACATTAGATAAGGTGCGTTACATTTCATTAACGCACCCTACCAGATCGGCGTGCTGCTACGCAGTGCCTTCGGCATCACACTGGTTCTAGAACATAAAATGTTAATATTTGAATGAAACAACCAAATAGTTATCGAGCAATGATTATGGTTAAACCACAAGCTGAATCCAGCCGTAAAGTACTTCTCTATCCTGGTGAGGATAGTTACTTTGTTGTCGAAGTTCCTAGTTTGCCAGGATGTATTAGCCAGGGAAAAACTCGTGAGGAGGCTCTAGCCAATATTGAAGAGGCAATCGCTCTGTATATCGAAGTTTTACAGGATCGGGGTGAACCTGTTCCCAATGATACGGTTGAGGTCATTCTGGTATGAGTAAATTACCTGTTATCTCAGGCGCAGAATGTGTAAAAGCACTTGAGCAAATAGGCTTTGCCGTAGAGCGTCAGCGTGGAAGTCACATGATTTTAGTACGTGAAGCTCCCAAAACAACAGTCTCGGTACCAGATCATCAAGAACTAGATCGAGGTACTTTACGCGCAATTATTCGGCAAGTCGGCTTGAGCGTTGACGAATTTGTTGAGCTTTTATAAAGCATTTTACTATGGGATTACACTCCCACAGATAATTCAGAATTTTCCGGTTCTAGAGCAACCCATAAAATTGTCGGCATAAACCTGCACAATATCATCGGTACGTTACACTTCGTTAACGCACCCTACAAGATCAGCGTACTGCTACGCAGTGCCTTCGGCATCGCAATCATAACTAACCAATCGGACTATTTACAAAGACAAGTACGAATCATTGTCGGTCTAACGGCTAAGTTGAGCCGCCACGATTAGATTTGAGATTCTTGTGGTTCATCCTGTTTTGGTCGGCTCCAACGACTTGTTAGACCTTGCTTTGGTGGTAAGCTGACTACCTGCCTGCCACTTTCTGCTTGTCTTTTTTGCCAATCTACAAACATTGCATCCAAATCGTAGTTAAAGGATTTAGCGTGTTCTTCTCGAAATTTATGAATTTCATCTAAAATGTCATCTTGCCACATCGTTATAATCTCCTAAAAGTTCGTAAGGAGTACAAATTATGGGTAACTCGTATCCCAAATCAAGACTGAGCTCTGCCAACTTCCTCTGAATTTGAGCGTTGGCAATATGTTTACAGTTCCATGTTAACAAGTAATCTAGCCCGTGGACAGTCGCCGCAGCAATGTGAACCGCATCATCAGAAGCTTTGGCAGGAAGGTTGCTTCGTATAAGAAACTGGGCTGCCAAGTTGCGTACAGCTTGATTGAGTTCAACCAAAGGCATTTCATTGACAATTTCTAACCTTTTCAAAGCAATCTCTGTATCTCCCTTAGCGACTTCATCTAAAACAACCTGTGAGATATAGAGAAGAAAATCATTACGGCGATTTTGCCACCAGTCCCTTGTCGTTTCAATATTCCCAGCAACAACCAAGTTTTTGGTCGATCTGGCTGTCAGATAACCAATAACGCTGGTTTCAATATAGACGCTTTCACTCACGGCAATCTAGAAAATCTATCCAACGTCTATCCTACTGCATTTAATCTTGGTTTTGAGGGAGTTGGGTAACAACCGTCAACCCAACCTACAAGATCAGCGATCGCACTGTTATGAGTTGATTGATGTTGGGTTTCCTTGCGTCAACCCAACCTACGGGCGAGGCGATCGCACTATGGGATTACACTCCCACAGATAATTCAGAATTTTCCGGTTCTAGAGCAACCCATAAAATTGTCGGCATAAACCTGCAAAATATCATCGGTACGTTACACTTCGTTAACGCACCCCACAAGATCGCACTGAAACAGTCCAGTAGGGTGTGTTAGCGTTAGCGTAACGCACGAATTTTGAACATTAGATAAGGTGCGTTACATTTCATTAACGCACCCTACAATATCGGCGATCGCACTAAATCTTCTTTTCACTTAGCACTTTTCGCAGGGCTTTGACAGCAGTATCAAGCCCAGTATCTAACATAATTCCGCCTGTAAATTTAAGCAAATCTGATGAATTCACTACAACCTGAATACTGTCGCCACTTGATACTGCTAATTTGAAAAGTTGTGCCTGCTTCATCAATACACCATTTGGTAATGTGTAGTTCGTAGAATCATCCCGCGTCGAAACGGCAACTACATCTCGATAGTGGAATTCATCGTCTCTTTCATTAAGAGGAACACCTCTTATAAAGTTATAATCGCACTGATAGGAACTGAGTTTATGTTCAGTTAAATGCACAACTGTTACAGCATTAATGCTAAATCGAATACGCTCATCTTTACCCTTTTTCCAGGCAAGTTCTTCTGTTGGAACACCATGAGTTGACCAGAGGATAGGTCCGCGAATCACAACAGAATCTCTAATTAGTTCTGCTTCCTCAATGTTTAGGCGATCCATCGAACGTTTCTTAAGATGTTCAATGTCATCAACTAGCCAAGCATCAACTGTTTGATCTCCAGGAGCATCCATAACAGGTTTGATCTCGAAAAACAACCATGCTCCTGCTGCAATTAAGACAAGTAGGCCGATTACCGCACTAGAGGATTGTGATAGCAAGAGCAAGCCAATTACAAGAAGGATGATTGGCCACTTTAGTTTTGGCTTTTTAAAGTAATTTCGGATTCGCTGGCGCTTTTGATCTTCCGAACTTTTGGATGCTGTCATTAATATGTTCCTCCACTCATAAGATTTGTTTAACAAGCTCAATGTACAATTGGTTATTGGTCATCGGTAGTTTTGCCAGCAATACTCGCAATCTGTCGATATTGGTTGCACCAGGGTGAATAGATTCCAAGATATTTGCTACGGATGGTGAGGGACATTTTATTCGATTGCCACTGTAATAGTCATCACGAACAAGTGCTCGAAACCATTGAACAGTTGCATCAGAATCACCCATAGCCGTAGCCGTAGTTAGTAATTGATCAATTTCCTCGATTTCACTACGCTTCAGTATTTTAGGTCGTCTGCCTCCAAGCAATGCTAGTGCCAAATAATAGTAGGCAGGAGCAATTGATGGATCAGCCTTGATTACATCCTTGAGAAAATTTATTGATTGCTGGTATGACTTCGCCTCCAGAAATTGGATACCTTGATTAAATAAAGTATCTGGATCTGGTGATTGAGAAACTTGATTAATATTGAACTGAGTGTTTACATGCTGATTTCGCTGGTCGTAGCTTGCCATGATTTTCTAACTCCTTAGTACGGCGGATTCAGGCTCAGTCTGGTACATCTTCTAAGGGTCAAGGCTTATCCAATAAGGAGTTGTTTGTGCCAGATGGATAGAGGAACCGCCGTAAGTATCCATTAAAAAATTGCATACGAACACCCTCTCAACTATACTGTCAAAACAGTTGTTGAACTAACTCAATAGCCTTGACAATACCTGTCACGATACCACCAGCCTCGACCACACCTTTCATAAATTCCTTTGCTTCACCAAGATGGTCCAATATAGATTTCCTGCTTGGTTCTGATTTTTTGGCTTGATCAATAGCCTTCTGAATCTGGTACTGAGCATCTGTGACTATCTCAGCATCGATAACTTCAGCCTCGCCAGCCTTTGATATCTCATCCTTGAGTTTTTCTAACTCACTAATCAGGTCTGCTCGATTTTGGACATTACCGAAATTGATGTCACCAGCAGCATTATACTGATAAGTTACTTTTTGACCCCGCTGATCAAACACTGGCATTGTTTCTCTTCCTCATAAACAACTGTACTGAATTCTTCCCTCTAGAAGCCTCACAGATAAACTCCCAACTATGTCACAACCACAAAACTAAGCCGTATAACTATTAATCATACCGCTCCCTGCAGCCCAGCACCCTCCCCGATCCTACTATACCACCCGCATCGGTGTAACAGCCCCTAAATAAAACTTGGCGTTGCATAATAGAGATATGAATGGAGGAAATCAAAATGCAATGCCCTGAATGTAAATCTACCCATATCCGTAAAAATGGCATCAATAAACAAGGTAAACAAAATCATATTTGTG
>NZ_SFBV01000235.1:0-17294 GCF_007095585.1 Microcystis sp. M_OC_Ca_00000000_C217Col | reverse complement strand
AAATATTAGTTATTGTGACTAACTCTTTTGGTTAGAGAAAGATAAAATTGAGAATCTTCAGTCAAATTTATTGACTCAAAATTAGCTATACTTAATTTAAATGAATCAACCCTACCCTTGATCCCCCCTTGATCCCCCCTTAATCCCCCCTTAATCCCCCCTTAATCCCCCCTTAATAAGGGGGGTGTCTGACAACTTTTAGCACCTACCTACTTATGTTAGAAACTCCCCCTAAATATTCAGTTCTCGGTTTACCGGTTCATCTTCTCGATAACTACAGTCGTTGGTTAATAGATCGCGCCTATCAAGGTTTTGGTTCCCACGTTGTCACTCTTAATGCAGAAATGGCAATGTTAGGAGAAAATGATGCTAAAGTAGCCCAAGTTATTCGAGAAGCAGATTTAGTTATTCCCGACGGTGCTGGGATTGTTATTTACTTAAAATTAAGGGGCAAAAAACAAACCCGCTGCCCCGGTATTGAATTATCAGAATCCTTAATTACTGAGTTAGGAATGCAGGGAGAGAGTTCTCCTATTGTTTTTTTTGGTGGTAAACCAGGGATTACAGAAGAAGCGGCAAGTAATTGGCAAAAAAAGATACCTAATATCCGTATTCTGGCTAACCACGGTTATCTATCCTCGGAGGAAATGTCCGATTGGATTGAGTTATTAAAAGATCAACAACCGCGGTTAATTTTAGTTGGTTTGGGAGTACCCCGACAAGAATATTGGATTAGGGAACATCGCAATCTCTGTCCCCAAGCTATCTGGGTAGGTGTGGGGGGTAGTTTTGATATCTGGTCCGGGACAAAAATCCGCGCCCCTCGCTTTTTCTGTGACAATAATTTAGAGTGGTTGTATCGACTCTATCAGGAACCTTGGCGCTGGAAAAGAATGTTAGCTTTACCTAAATTTTTCTGGCGCTCTCTTTTTTATTCCTAGCAATAGCTTAGTATAAATTCTTTTCGATAAAGGCAATCACTCGCTCTAATCCTTCCCGTGTTTTTAAGTTGGTGAAGATAAAGGGTTTATCCCCGCGCATCTTTTTGGCATCTCTATCCATCACCCCTAAATCTGCCCCCACCATCGGGGCTAAATCTATTTTATTAATTACCAATAAATCCGATTTGGTGATACCCGGTCCTCCTTTGCGAGGGATTTTATCTCCGGCTGCCACGTCAATCACATAGATGGTTAAATCTACTAATTCGGGGCTAAAGGTTGCCGCTAAATTATCACCACCACTTTCCAGAAAAATTAACTTTAAGTTAGTAAATTTTCTCTCTAACTGTTCAATGGCAACTAAGTTAATTGAGGCATCTTCGCGAATAGCTGTATGGGGACATCCTCCCGTTTCTACTCCTAAAATTCTTTCTGGAGCTAAAGCTTGCGATCGCACTAAAAATTGGGCATCTTCTTGAGTATAAATGTCATTGGTGACTACGGCGATCGGATATTGATCCCGCAAATTTTTACACAGGGCATCGAGCAGGGCTGTTTTTCCTGAACCCACCGGACCGGCAATTCCCACGCGCAAGCAAGACATAGTTTTTTCGGGAAAAAGTGAAAAGGAAAGGGTTAAAAATTTTGGGGCTATCCGATAGAAAAAAGAGGGGTTCGCAGGGCGACACGGATTCCCATTATAATAAAAGGTTAACGCAAATCTGAGAATTTGTCAAGCCTTTTTGTCAATAAATTTGGGGAAATCATCGACAAAAAGATCACCAAAAGTCAGTGATTTGGTAGCCAAAATCCGTTAACATCTGCCTAAATAGGGGCAAACTTAAACCGATAACATTACTGTGACATCCCTCTAATCTTTCCACGAATAGACCCCCCTTTCCTTCTAGGGCAAAACAGCCGGCACATTTGAGGGGTTCTTCGGTGTCAACGTAGGCAATAATTGTTTCATCGCTGATATTGGCAAAGTGAACTTTAGTGATCCCACAACGAGTCAAAGTTTGATTATTAACTCGATCGATTAAAGCATGACCTGTATAGAGTGTACCCACCTGACCGCGCATTTTTTGCCAACGCTCGATCGCTTCTGATTTATCCTTGGGTTTGCCATAGACTTCCCCCGCTACTTCTAAAACGGAATCGCAACCAAGAATCAATCCTGTATCAAATTTAGGGGCGATCGTTTGCGCTTTACATTGGGCTAAAGTTTGGACAAGATGAAGAGTATCATCAGCATTAATTGTCGATTCATCAAAGTTACTCACTCGCACAATCGGATCGATTCCGATCATTTGTAATAGTTTTTTACGCGCAGGAGAAGCGGAAGCAAGAATCAAGGGAATGGACATAAGTTTTTTCAGTAAACAAGATAGGAGATAGTTAGGGTGGGTTAAGCAATGACAAATTATTAGACTTAATTATCAATTTATCTATTTGCCGTAACCCACCATCAGTAATCAGTAATCAGTAATCAGTAATCAGTAATCAGTAATCAGTAATCAGTAATCAGTAATCAGTTATTAGATTTGACTTTTAAGTGACAGTATTAAATAGAAGTTTCCTACTGTCTTTTCACTGTTTACTGATTACTGATTAAGTAAGTATTTTATCTTTAATTATAACCGGCTACCTAGTTGATGATAGGTGGTGCGTTACGACGGATTTTTACCTTTAAGTCAAAACAGGAATTTTTGCCGTCTAACGCACCCTACATTTTACTATTGCCTATTGCCAGTTTCCCTAACTAACCGAGAAAGAATCAACGATAGTTTCAAAGAGTTCTTGAATTTGCGTCCAACGTTTTTGGGAAGTGGAAAGATTAAAAGAATAGAGTTTATTATTATTAACCGTGACGCTGGCCAGATTATGACGTTCTTGGCCGTTGGCTAATTTAACTTGATATTCGAGGATATAATAATCTTGGCCGTCGATTTGATGGGATTCTGAGCGAATTAATTCTACTTCCTTATCAAGATTGGGGTTAAGACTGTTATTTTTCAGGAGACGATAGCCCACTTCCGAGGGTGTCCCTAAATCTGTTAAGGTTTTATTGTCGGGGACGGGGTTAATAATAACGCTTAAATTTTCGCTCGTTTCGATCAGGTCATGAAAAACCACATCTACTCCTGCAACTTTTTTCACATCCACCTGCGTCCAACCCTTAGGATATAAAAATTGATAGCCTTGGCTGCCACTGGTATATCCTTGCAGTCCAGCGATGGGAGTTGCACAAGCGGTGAAGAGGAGGGTGGTAATTAGGAGGAAAGTCGCCAAAAGAGATTTAATCATGATATTTTGACCTGTAAGTAGGGCTGTTTAATTTTACCTTGAATTGTTTAGGTGAACGGATTATGAAAATTAAGAAAAAATTGACAATTATTATAGCTATAGCGACTTTTTTACTGACTATCTCTCCCCTAAGCGCTCAAACTACCGCTAACCCCGTGAAAGCTGTAGAATTTTATAATCGGGGGGTGGATCGTTTAACCGCAGGGGATTATTCAGGTGCGATCGCAGATTTTACTCAAGCTCTACAATTAGAACCGAAGGATGCCGATGCTTACTATAATCGCGGCTATGCGGAGTTAGTTCTCGGCCAGTACGAGCGAGCGATCGCAGATTATACCCAGGCCTTGACAATCAACCCCAATTATGTTAACGCTCTCGGTAATCGTTGTTATGTGCATTATCTGACGAAAAAATACGAGGCAGCGGTGGAAGATTGCACAAAAGCGATCGCTTTAAACGGAAATTTTGCTGATTTCTTTATTTATCGCGGTAATGCTAAGGATGACTTGGGAAGACACCTAGAAGCGATCGAGGATTACACAAAAGCTTTGAGTTTACAGGGAACTAGAGGACAGGATCGCATTTTCTATAATCGCGCCTTGGCCTATAACCGAGCCGGACAGCAGGAAATGGCTTTAAGGGACTACAATGAGAGTCTGAAAATCAATGCTAATTTTGCCGAGGCGTACCACAATCGGGGTTTAACCCATTATAAATTGGGAAACAGGGAAAAAGCGATCGCTGATTTAGAGGCAGCAGCTCGTCTAGCGTTATCTCAGGGTAAACAGGGGACTGCGGCTAAGTCTCAGTCAGCAGTGGCATTAATTCAGGGTCAAAAGCCCTAAAATAGGGAGTAGTTGTGATATTAGCGGTAAAGAGGAGTGAAAGGGGCTAAATCGCAACTACGAGGGACTAAATTTTAGCCAGCTTGAGATGCGTAAAAAGCGACGGCTAACAGTCCACCGACAAGTGTGATCGCAGCAACACCCCAGAAAAGATAATTACGTTGTTGCGATTTAGTGGGGGGATCCGCTTGATAAACTTTCGGTTCGGCGGCGAAATTATTTAAGCGTCCACCTTCTTCATTTGTATAAGGCATAATCAAAACCTCAAATATGACAATTTTTCAGGAAAAAAATCCTCTTATTACAATCGTACAACATATTAGCAACCGAGTCGGGGATGTGGGTGTGGGAAATTCTCACGGGGATAACAATTCTTAGTCTTGGGGTAACTGCCGGACTCTGCTACTTTTATTGGCGATCGCATTTCCACTGATTGAAACTGCGAAAACAAGTTAAAAAAAGTCAATCATACCAAATCCGTTTTTAATACTATAATAATGATCCTTGAATATAAGTATTGCTTCTTTCTTTTTTAAATCTTTTAAATCTCTCTGCAGCTATCTCGCAATAGTCTTGTCGAATTTCAAAACCCACAAAAATTCTTCCTAATCCCAAGGCCGCTATTCCCGTAGAACAAGAACCAGCAAAGGGATCAAGAATTATTTCTACGGGATTAGATGAAGCTTGTATAATTCTCTCGACAATTGCTAAAGGAAATTGTGCGGGATGTCCGGTTCTTTCCTTAGAACTGCGCTTTTCTCCTGTAGTGACTTTAGGAACTTCCCACACATCAGAAGGATTTTTGCCGAGGGGATTACAACGATATTTACCATTTTTCTTTTGATTGGGATACTTAACGTTAGGGTCACGAATATTATCTAAGTTAAAAGTATATTCTTGGCAATTTTTGAGATAAAAAAGCCATTTTTCATTGCGAGGACTAAGACGATTTTTTGTAGAAACACCAGCCCCATATTTCCAGACAATTTCTTGTAAAAGATAAAAGGGAGACTTATCCCAAAGAAGATAGGGAATCGGAACACATAATCCCTTTTCTGGTACTTCTAAATAACCAACATTTAGCCAAAAAGCACCGTTATCTTGAGTAATCTGATAAATTTGCCCCAGCCAATTAGCACACCAATCAACATAGTCATTGATTGAAAGAACTCGTTCATATTCTTTGCCAATATTATAAGGTGGTGATGTAACAGTGAGGTCAATTTTTATGTCACTATGAGATAGTTTAGACAAAAAGTCTGTGGCATCTCCTTGATAAAGAATAAAGCCGTTGTCCGAGTAAAAAGGTTGACCAAGATGACTAACCAGAATTTCTTTAAGAGAATTAAATTTGTTGGCTCTATCTTTTTCTAACTCTGGAGAAAATGGCTGTAGTAAGGAGGAAGGAGCAATCTGAGTTGATTGATGATCGACAATTCCCTCTGCTAGATAAGAGTTTTGTTCCTTGCTGGCAATTGGACGAGACTCATCTTCCCTAGACGATAGTTTTTTTTGTTTCCCCTGGGACTCTACAACCATAATTTCAAAGGACAGGTAAGTATTTTGATAGTTTCAATTATGCCCTTATTTTACCAAAATATCACTGGAGTTGTGCTTAATTTAATAACTTTTGTAATCATTCTCCTTCCCTTACCCTGGATGGGGAGGTAGAACCCCACCAAGAGTTAAAGATTGACTGATAAGGCAGCGAGTTTTCCTTGAAAAATCTCAACTGAGTAGATTGATAATTAGGAGATGCACCCGAAAATTATCCCTAAAATGGTGGTAAATAACCCATGGCATTTTTGACTCGATCGAGAGTTTGATTGGCCACCGCTTCTGCTTTGAGACGACCTTGCCGTAAAACTGTGGCTAAATAATCTTTATCCTCTCTAATTTCGGCGTATTTTTCCTGAATAGGTTGCAGAGATTCTATGGTGACTTCTGTTAACATCGGTTTAAATTGTCCCCAACCTAAATCGGCACATTCTCCCGCGACCACCTCTTGACTTTTTCCCGATAAAATGCTATAGAGAGTTAATAAATTATGGCATTCGGGACGCTCTGGATCATCGAAAGTTAAACCCTTAACTAGATCGGTTTTACAGCGTTTAATTTTCTTGGCAATGACATCGGGACTATCGAGAATATTAATCCGACTCATCTCGGAAGGATCGGATTTAGACATTTTATTCCGGCCATCAGTTAAGCTCATCACCCGCGCTCCTTCCTTGCGGATCATCGGATCGGGGAGTTTTAAAATTGGTTGTTTCGGTTGCCCAAAAAGATGATTAATTCTAACAGCTATGTCGCGGGTTAATTCTAAATGTTGTTTTTGATCTTCTCCCACGGGTACTTTATCGGCATCGTAGAGTAGGATATCGGCAGCCATCAGCACGGGATAATCGAGTAAACCTGTGCCAACATTTTCCCCCTGTTTAATTGCTTTTTCTTTAAATTGAATCATATCGGTTAACCAATTTAAAGGGGTGATACAATTCAATAACCAAGTTAATTCTGTATGAGCTTTAACGTGGGATTGGACAAAGATCGTCGCATATTCTAAATCAATTCCGCAGGCTAAATATAGAGCGGCAATTGCTAAAGTATCCTCCGCAAGAGTGGCGGGATTATGGGGAACGGTGATCGCGTGTAAATCGACCACACAAAAGAAATTATCGTAGTCTTTTTGTCCCTCCACCCAATTGCGGATCGCACCGAGATAATTGCCTAAATGTAAATTGCCAGTTGGTTGCACACCAGATAAGATTCTTTGTTTACCCATAACTCATGCGATCGCTTTTTTTCATGATTTCATTGTATCAGTTTTTGCAGCTAATTTCATCCTAAATCCAATTGGGAAAAATCATTCTCAGATAATAATCCCGCACTGACAGGGGAATGCCTAAATAAATTGGTAGCCAATGGATAAAAGCAAAAATTATCAAAATTATCAGCGAGCGTGAGCCATTTTTATAAATAGGACTGGAACTTTCTAAACCATCGGCTAAGAGCCAAGCTAGGGCAATCCAAGTGAAGCTATAGGCAGCCATATAATGATAGAGAAAAGTACAGCGACTAATTTTTAACCAGGGCAGCAGATTGGCAATATAGTTACAGATAAGATAGGCAGAAATTACTCGCTCTTTTCGGTTAAATAATCGACTAAAAACCACTAGAATTGCTCCCGTAGAAAACCACCACAAAAACGGATTACCCATAGCGTGAACATCATAAATTTTATCACCTACTCTCTTAAAATAATAAGCCACAGGTCGCCCCATTACTAACCAACTATACCAGGGAGAACAATAGGGATGAACATCAGATTGATTGCCCTTTATTCTCTGATGAAATGACCAAATTTCTTGATGTACTTGCCAAAAATTATATTGATGGTTGACGAGAAGATGAGGTATCCACAGCAAACTATAGGTAACTAGGGGAAAGACAATTAAAGCGATAAAAATGTCCTCTAATCTCAGGTTAGTTACCTTTGTCCAAAGATGATCTTTTGACTGCTCTTGATTAAATAATTTTATTAACCAAGCAATACCGATAAAAATAAATATTCCCAGTAAAAACCCTAAGCCATTCCATTTAATATTTGCCGCTAAACCGAAAGAAACTCCCGATAATAATAACCAATTGAGGTTTGAATTTTTCTGGAGTGCTAATAAAAAAAATAATTGTCCAGACAAACCGAATAAAATTAAGTAAATATTATTGAGAGCATAGCGGGATTCCACCAGAAATAATCCGTCTAAACTAGCGAGAAAAGTTGTGATTAAAAATACAGTTTTTCTCTGGATTAATTGATAAGCAATTCCCCCAATAATTAGGGGAATAAAAGAACCAGTGAAAGCATTTAACCAGCGATAACTAAAAGTTGAGCGCAGGGAACCCGTTAAATTATTAATGGCTTCAGGAGCGGCAGGAAAATGGGAACCAATCCAGATACTAATAGCAATTAAATATTGACTTAACGGTGGGTGCGACTGGAAAAATTCTTTACCGATTAGATATTCATTGCCGTATTTAGCATAATAAACTTCATCGAAAACAAGAGTATTAAACTGACTGAGATTCCAGAATCTTATTCCTAGGGAAAATACAAATATTCCTAGGATAGATAGGTTAAATTTTACTTGAGAATTCATGGAAAGATAATAGTTATGATAACTGGGAATTTTCTGTTAAACACAAGCGAAATTCTTTGACAGCAAGACGGGGATTAGGATGGTTGACGTATTCGGCTAATAATTCTAAATTTAAATCCGGTAATAAAGCACTTTTAGGGATTAAAATATATTCGCCATTCTCTTGCAAAGAATAAATTTTTAACTGATTATCTTGCCAAAACCAAACCTCTTGAGTTCCTAATCTTTGATAAACTTCTAAAACTTTCAGGCTGCCACTGGTTAAGATGATTTCAATCGCCAAATCAGGAAACTCTTTTTCTGTAAATAAACAAAAACATTCATCTGGTTCTTTTCCCGCTTCTTTTTCCTGTTTTCGCAAAGTGGTGGAACCTAATCCCCAGAAATCAATTTCAGCATATTCTAAATAAACTTCTACCAATCTACCGATATTTTTTTTGCTAACTTCGTGACGACGACTAGGAGCCATAATTTCTACCATTCCATCTAGGTAAGTAATGCGATAACTGGAACTATCTTCTAAATGTTTTAAGAGGGTTTCGTACTGTTGCCAATTAACCCCAGAAATAAACATTCTTTGTTCAGGATCATTAGCTTTTAACTCGAAATCTTCTAATCCTTGTAACCGAATCGTAGTCATCATAAAATTAATTACCTCATCTATTTTACTTAATTACTCAGGAAGACTTATTTTGATTTCTTCTGGCGTTAATTTTAGCGCGTAAAATCCTAACTTTATAGGGATCGGCATCTTTTCGCCACAGAATCTGATAGCCCTTGATTGTAGCACAATGCTCCTCTAAACATTTTTGCCAACCCTGTAAACGTTCGATCGCTTTTCTATCTTCTAACAATCCCCAATCCTTTTCTAATTGAGTTAAGCGAACCAATTTATCATAGTTGGGATAATCCGCCGTTACTAAAAGCTCTTTTTCGTGTAGAATTGGCGGATTAGGACTATCCTGGTAATCGCGAAAACTAAAATCAGCCGAACCTAAATATACATCCATGCTAGTAGCTAAAATCGGATGAATTTCTGTATCAAAATTGGGGTAATAGAGATAGGAAATTTTGGGTTGACGAAAAGATAAACGAACAACGTTAGCATTTTCTAACCGTCCGATAGTTTGACTAGCACAACCTTCATATAAGCGTAATAACATCGGTAATTTTTCCAAAACGCTAATATGAATAGTTAGGGAATAACGGGAAAGTTTGCCTAAGGAACTATTTTCACAAGTACGAGCGATCGCTGCCAAATTTCCCGCACTTATTAACACTTCTTCTGCTAAAGCGCAAGCATTGCGATAACTGCCAAATAAAGCTTTAAAATCGGCACGGGTAGCGGGGGATAATTCCCGTACTTTCGGACAGTGGCTAAATTGACTTAAAGCTAAATAAAGTAAAAGATCGGCGCGTCTTTTGTCGGCAATTATCTCCCATTCTTCCCCTTCTGTTACTTGTAGAATCACTTGAAAAGCGCGTCTAAAAGTGCCAAATTCTGCCTTAATTTCTTCCTCTTGTAATAATTCTCCCGCGACGGGTAAACGTCCCTGCTGGGTGTAAAATTCCATCAGGGGAGTCAATAAATCTTCGTAATCTTCAAAGCATTTGAGATGGGTTTTAATTTTAGGAGTGGCAGTGCGGGAACGACATCTCGATAAACGAAAAATTTCGGCTTTTTCTTCCTCTCGAAAAACCAGATAAATTCCCAAAGTTATTGGAATAGAATCAACCCCCAAAGTGCTATCAATATACTGTTTTAGTTCTTCCTGTTGATAGTATTTTTGAAAAGTATTGCGACGAGTTATAATTCCATCTTCATAAGCCATTAAACCCCGTTCGCTATCATCAATTAGTATCTGTGCCGAAACAATTAAAACTTGACGGGTTAATTGCCAAGCTTTTAATAAAGCTTCTTGCCGTTCTTCGGCGGATTCAATAACATTAATTACATAGCCTAAATTAACAATATCAGATTCAATTAAAGGACTATCGGGACGATAATAAGGATCCCAACCTTCACTTTGATAACCCTGTTCAGCTATGCGTTCTATATCACCTCCATAACCACAACCGTAATCAAAAAAAGTGGTTTCAGGAAGAAATAATCCCGCCGCTAATGCTAATCTTGCCGGACGAGAAAGGGTTTTGCGAACAAGAGCAGCTTTGTGGCGATCAATTATTATTGATTTTTCCCTTTGTCCCTCTAGATTACAAACTAAATAATCTCCTGCAAAATCAAGGTGATGTTTTCTTAAAAGCCGTTGCCATTCCTGTTTAGTACCGATGGGATAAGAACTGTTTAAAAGTCCTAAAGCACTTTCGATTTTTGTGAGATGCTCGAATTCTTCATAAAGGGGATAGTCCCTAGTAACAAAAGTTTCTTTTCGGTGTAAAATGGGCGGATTATCAGCATTTTGATAATTCCATTCATTCAAGATTAATGTCCCCATATCTACCACTAAACTTTTAGTTAAAACTGGGTGAGGTTCCCGATCAAAATCGGGATAAAAAAGATAGGATATTTTCGGTTTATCGGTACTAAATTTAATTATTGTTGCCTCGGATAAATGCTGATTAATTCTTGCTTGTTGTTCGTAATTCTGGAGGATAGGATCCAATTGATGTAATGCTTCTCTATGAACATAAAGCGCCCCCGGTAATAGTTTACCGATGGGACTAACTTGACACAGTTGCACGATTAAGGCGAAATTCTCAGCCATGGCAATTAATCTGTCTAATGACAAATTCTAGAGACAGAAAAAACTAAATAAATCTAGTTAAATGAACCCGATAGCGCTCTTTTTTGGTCACAGTAACCTCACCCACTTCTAGACGACCTTTTCCCCGAAAAGAAATCAAATCACCAGTTTTAACATTATAACTAGATTGACTGATATCTTTCCAGTTAACTCGCACATCCCCAGCGCTAATTGCTTCGGCCATTTTACTGCGAGAAATGCCAAAACCCGCCGAGGCGATCGCATCTAAACGTAAGGAAGCTTCCACCGTATTAATTTCTTTTTTTTGCGGTGGTCTAACTTTTAATTCCGCCAAAGGAATCAGGCTAGTTTTCACGGGAACCGAACGCACTTGTCGCAAATTAGCAGATAAAAAATCTGCCAATTCAGGCACTACAATTGCCTGCGCTCCTCGCTCACCTAAAACAATTATATCGCCGACTTTTTCCCGGACGATACCCGTCCCCAACATCGCCCCTAAAAAATCCCGATGGTTAGCGGTATCAAAAAGAAAATTACCGGCAATATCAAGGGCAGATAGGGGAATATCTGTTACTGTCAAAGGTAGATCAACTCTAGCAATACCGAGGCGCTGTCTTTCTGCTTGGGGATAACCGCCCCATTTTTGCATTGACACATCGGTTAAACGCTGAAAAACCCGTTCTACTTCCGCTAAAACCGCGGGAGAAAGAAAGTCTGTCACCGTCACTTCCCAAGTCTTAATCGCTTGTTCGGCTTTATCAATAACTTTCGCTATGTCCTCGCGGTTCTCGACACCCTTTAGTAATTCTTCTCTTGGTAACATTGTTTTGTGGTAATTAATCAAAAATTCTTAGGAAAAAATCAAATGACCGATAACTTATTCCTAATAAGTACCTAGGCAAAATTATTTACACATGACGATCATTGCCCCGTAAGGGTTTTAGCTCGATCAGGCAGGTAATTAATTTTGCATGACTACTTAACCGTTCACCCTTCTAGGGCGTATCCTTGCAGATTTTCGGGGTTAAATTGACGGAGTATAAGAGTCGCTTGATTTTTCAGGTTTTCCGAACCCTGCACGATAATAATATATTTTCCGGCACCGAGACGATTGCGATAGGGAAGTGCATCGCCACTGCCGGACGATAAACCCACGCCGCCACCGACAAAAATACTGCCCATCGCCCCCCCAATCGCCCCGGCAATGCCGCCCACGATATGATTGCCCGGTTCTCCGGCCCAATCAAAGGTATGCAATCCCGTAATCAGGTTAAAAAGGTAGCCCCCGGCAAAACCGAAGGGAATTAGCCAAAAAGCCATGAGAGTAGCCCGTTTTTTGGCCTGTTGGAAGGGATCGATCAAACCGAACTCATCGGCACTTTTATAGCCGCGACCGAGAATGGTCACTTGAGATTGGGGAATTCCCGCTTTTTCGAGGGCAACGGCAGCTTCTTCTGCTTCTATGCGATCAGCTAACACGGCAATGAGATAATTCATATTCTCCAACTTTTTAGGCTATCTTCATCTCCTATTGTAAGGATTTTGGGGACTGAAAAGCCGCTCGATCGAGAAAATATGCAAGGGGATGGGAAAAAATTATTTTATTTGGCTTATTTCTGGCAATAATTGACCATAAAGATTAAGGGAGATAGTTATCATCTTTAAGGACATTTTTTTCGCTAAAAAGAAACCCCCATTTTGCCTCAACCTAGAAGGACAGCCACAATCACTACTTTAGGCCAATTATCATTATTAACAAGAAGTTTTTGGGGATTATTATCATTGGTATCAGACTGTCAAGCTTGACTCACTTGTGTCATTATTTTAATGTTATCCCGGTTCACTCCTGACGTAAAAACTAAAAAATAGGTTAGAGTTCCGGCAATGATAGCGGCTCTCTTATTTTTTGTGTGGTCAGTTTAACTTATATAGTAGTGATCGATCTTTGTGTCCTCTGTGTCTGGAGTGGTTCGTTCCACTCACTCACCCGCAAGACTGTATCTTAGAATACATTTTACCCACCAAACCTAAGAGAGCCTGATAGCTAGTCTTCAGTGAAACCCCAGCAGTTTTTGGGTAGTGGGTGAGAACCCTCCTGCAGCCACTCCAACCAATCCGACTTTAGTTGTGGGTTCTGGAATGGTTTCCCCGCGTTCTTGCAAAACTTCAAGGTAAAGTTCAATCGCTTCTTTAATATTTTCCTGAACCTCTTCAAAGGTATCTCCAATGGTTTGCTCAAGGATTACTCAGGATACTGACGCGGACTTTTTCACCATTTTGCAAAGGTTTACTACTATTAACGACGAAACGCTCCCCCGGTTCAAGTCCAGTGATAATTTCTACTTGACCGTCAAGCGCTTGACCGAGACGAACGGGACGTTTTTCTACTTGCGAGTTCTCCTCGGAAAGGACGAAAATGGCCGAGGATTCCCCTTGACTGACAATTGCTGTTTCGGGAACAATCACCTGCGCGGCAGAATTATTATTAAACCGCACCCGGGCCAATAATCCTCCTTTAATTAAACCATCCCCATTGGCTAGAGTAATCTCCACGGGAATCCGCCGGGCCGTGCCTTGGCTGAGGGGAAAAATCTTGGTGATGCGACCGGAAAAATTTCTATTACCGAAAGCATCAAGGCTGACATTAACCGTTTGTCCTAAATTAATCGTTTTTAAGTCCAATTCCGATAATAATACTACTACCTTGACCTGTTTAAAATCACCAATTTTGAGGACTTCATCGCCGATACTGACTAAATCCCCCGGCTCTTTCAGTTTTTCGATAACTATCCCCGTCGCCGGCGATTTAAGAATAGCGTAGGCCTGACGTTGTTGTTCCTGAGCGATGACCGATTTTTGGGCGGCAATTCTGCCGATAATTGCCGCCACTACCTGCTCCTCCACTTTAATTCTCGATCTTGCGCTATTAACGGCTTTTAAAGCCACTGCCGCCGCAGTTTGGGCTGTTTCGCCCTGTTGTAGGGGAATCGCTCCTTCTAGGGCTAATTTTTGCAGGCGCTCGGCATCATTTTTGGCCTGTTGGTATTGTAGTTGTAGGCGCTGCACTTCAATTTCAGCGTTACTGACTTCAATTCTTGCCCGGGCTAATTCGGCTTCTAGGGCCGACAGGGCGGCTTTTTCTTGCCGGACAACGGTGGCAAGGAGACGATCATCAATATGGGCGAGGATTTGTCCTAATTGCACCTCATCTCCCACATCGACGAGGAGATTGAGTAACTGACCGGTGGCTTGCGATCGCAGAGAAACGACTTTTAAAGGTCGGGTAGTTCCCGTGTAATCGAGATTGCCTCCTCTGGTTGCTGGTTTAGCCGTGGTGACGTTGACGGTGGTAGTACGGGCTGCCGGTGGCGGTGGCTGGGTTTCGGTCCGGGGAGAACAACTGGCACTGAAGGTTAAGATAACCAGAGCGGAAAGGATAATCGGAGTCGATCCCATGGCGATAGTCCTAGTAGAAAGCCGCTTTTGAGTCGATGGTGGCTTATTCTTCGTCCCAAGCTTCTACCGCTACCACTTCACTGAGAGGGTCTTGCATGGAGAAACCGAAATCGAGCAACTCTTGCTTCCAGTAAGTCCACTCATCTCCGTATAAAAGAGCCAGTTTCCAGATACTATCGCTAGGTTTGACTACTTTTGCATCTATCCACTTGCTAGCCTTGCGTTGAAACTTCACCATCGGGTGAGCTACAGCTTGTTTGGTCATAAATTCAATTGCTATGAATACTTCAGATTTTGCGCTTCCCGACTAAACTAACTCAAGACTAAAACTTTTGCCCTTACAAAGGATCGAGAAGCGCATTTATTAACTCACTTTTACACCATATCTGTGGTTTTAGGCAAGTCTTTTTGAGCAAAAGTACGGTAATTACTACTATAGATTAGTATAACCGGAGGCCACAATCATGGAGCCGATGCCTCGATCGGTGAAAATTTCCAGTAAAAGGGCATGGGGAAGACGACCATCGATAATATGAGCAGCTTGAACTCCCTGAGCCAGCGATCGCACACAGCAGCTAACTTTGGGAATCATCCCGCCGGCAACGATGCCTTTTTGAATCAACTCCCGGGCCTGTTGGATATCTAATTTAGCCAATAAAGTGGAAGGATCCTTATAATTCTCTAAAATTCCGGCTGTATCGGTCATCAAAATCAGTTTAGCTGCCCCTAAAGCTGCCGCTATTTCTCCGGCTACCGTATCGGCATTGATATTATGAGCTTGGCCGGTTTCATCGGCGGCCACACTAGAAATCACGGGAATATAGCCACTATTGACCAAGGATTCGACGACGCTAGTATCGACACTGCTCACTTCTCCCACAAAACCAATGCCCTCTTTACCCACGGGACGAGCAGTGATCAGATTACCATCCTTACCGCATAATCCTACCGCTTTACCGCCAGCTTGATTGATCAGGGCAACAATTTCTTTATTGACGCGTCCCACTAGCACCATTTCTACCACATCCATGGTGGCGGCATCGGTGACGCGTAAACCGTCTTTAAATTGGGGTTCAATACCTAATCTATCCAGCCAACTATTGATTTCCGGACCGCCACCGTGGACAATAACGGGACGAACCCCCACACAGGAGAGAAAAACGATATCTCGCATCACCGTGTCTTTGATATCGCTGTTATTCATGGCCGCACCACCGTATTTAACCACTACAGTACGACCGCGAAATTCTTGTATATAGGGTAGGGCTTCGCTGAGGATTTTCACCCGTTGGGCATCGTTTTCGTGGGTATTATTGTTCATGGGTTTTTTTACCTGTCTGATTCAGTGATCAGTTTAGCGGTTTCGGGTTTGACAAAAACTGTTCACCTTGAACGGATTGCTAGAAAGTCTTAGAATTGCCGAATTTTTCGACGCAACGGACAAAAATCTCGACTCCCATGGTTAACACCGATTCATCAAAATCAAAGCGGGGATGATGGTGGGGATAGGCTAATCCTAATTCGGGATTGGCAGACCCCAAGAAGAAATAACAGCCGGGTACTTCCTGTAAAAAGAAGGACATATCTTCCCCTCCCATGGTTTGACATTCGGGAACGATTCCGGCTGGGGTTTCCACCACTTGTGCGGCGATTGAGCGCACTAATTCCGCCATCTGATCATGATTGATTACCGGGGGATACAATTGCCAGTAATCGAATTGATAACTAGCCCCCTGACTTTGACAGATGCCCCCGATAATTTCTTCCATCCGTTGTCGGAAATAGCCCCCTAACTGGGGATTGAAATAGCGCACCGTCCCACTGAGATTAGCACTATCGGCGATCACGTTTCTAGCGCTTCCCGCCGCTAATTTACCCACAGTCACTACGGCGGCATCGAGGGGGTTAAGGTTGCGGGCGACGATAGTTTGCAGGGCGTTGACGATTTGGGCCGCCACCAGTAGTGAATCGACGGTTTGATGGGGAATTGCCCCGTGGCCGCCCCGGCCTTGAATCTGGAGATCGAAACATTCCACCGCCGCCATTAAGGCCCCATTTTTCACGCCTACTGTCCCTAAAGGCAGATTATTCCAGAGGTGTAGCCCGATAATTCCCTCCACGTCGGGATTTTTCAGCACTCCCGCTTCGATCATCGGTTTTGCACCCCCCGGCCCCTCTTCGGCGGGTTGGAAAATAATTTTTACGATCCCCTTGACATCGTGACAGTTTTGTGCTAGGTAAACTGCTGTGCCGAGGGCGATCGCTGTGTGACCATCGTGACCACAGGCGTGCATCTGGCCCGGATGTTGGGAACGATAGGGGACTTGGTTTTCTTCGGCGATCGGTAGTGCATCCATATCGGCCCGCAGGGCTAAAACTGGCCCCGGTTGACTGCCTGCGATGGTGGCGACAATTCCGGTGCCGGCGATGCCGGTTTGATGGTCAATTCCATATTTAGTCAGGGTTTGACTGATTAAGGAGGCGGTGAGATGTTCTTGAAAGCCTAGTTCTGGTTTTTGGTGTATTTGTCGGCGCCAGTGGACTAATTGCGGCTGCAGAGAACGAATAGCAAGGCGAATTTGAGCGCCATTCAAGCTATTAGGAACGGGAAAGGAGGAAATCATCAGGTTCGGACGGCTAGTTTTTTTGATCACTGGTTTCTAGTTTAACTTCAGGAGGCGGTCGGCGGTCGTCAGGAGATAGGGTGATAGGGTTTTGGGGTGATAGGGTTTTGGGGTGATAAGCTAAAACGCACTTAAACCACCTAAAATAGAAATAGTAACTTGAGAAAAATCCTACTTATGCCAGCCAAAGATTTCCTAGACTTAGAAGAAAAGAAAAACTTACAAAAAGCTCTTA
>NZ_SFBV01000234.1:0-15669 GCF_007095585.1 Microcystis sp. M_OC_Ca_00000000_C217Col | reverse complement strand
CATCTGCTGAGGATTAAAGTGCGTACTCAACCCAGTTAGGGTTACTCAACAGAGGCCAGTCATCCCCCTATTTCTAGGTTTCGACTGAACGAATCGCACTTAATTGCGGCGTTCACGTCCCTATCATGGAAAGTCCCACAAAAAAGACATTCCCACTCACGGATATTTAATGCTTTCTTACCGCCGATATTCCCACAACAGGAACATCGCTGAGACGTTGGCTCCCATCGGGAAATTATCCGAAAATCACGCCCATATTTATCAGATTTTGCCGATAGCATATCTCGAAAAGAACGCCATCCCAAATCTGATATAGCACGGGATAACTTGCGATTTTTAACCATTCCCGATGTGTTTAAATCCTCTAAAATTATCGTTTGATTTTCACGAACAACTCTAGTGGATAGTTTATGCAAGAAATCAGTACGAGTGTCTTTAATCTTTGCGTGGATTTTAGCTACTCGTTTCCTAGCTTTTTCCCGTCGTTTACTTCCTTTCTGTTTTCTAGAAAGGTTTTTCTGTGCTTTTCTTAGTCGTTTTAATCGTTTCTTTAACGGTTTCGGTGCGTCTATCTTTTCTCCTGTTGAGAGGGTAGCAAAGGCAGCAATCCCTAGATCAATTCCCACTGACTCCCCATTATTGGGAAGTATTTCGGACTGAATCTCGACAACAAAGCTGAGAAAATAGCGATCCGCCGCATCTTTAATCACGGTGACGCTAGAAGGTTTAGAAGGTAATGGACGACTCCAAACTATTCTTAGATCACCGATTTTCGCTAAAGTAACGCAGTGTTGGTTAACGGTAAAACCATTGTCAGTAAATCTTGCTGATTGCTTAGATTTACGCTTCTTAAATTGAGGAGGTTTGACTTTTCTTCCTTTTCTCTCTCCCTTGCAAGATGCAAAGAAGTTAGAGTAAGCAGTCTCTAAGTCTCTCAAAGACTGCTGTAAAGGGATAGAAGAAACCTCGGTTAACCACTGCTTTTTTTCTGTTTTTTTGATTTGAGTTAGTCTTTTAGATAACTCGGTATATTTTGGCTTTTTCTCCCCTTGTCGATAGAGTTCTTGGCAGTAGGCTAAGGTATCGTTCCAGACAACACGCACACACCCAAACAACTGAGACAAAAGCCTCTTTTGTTGGTCTGTTGGGTAAATACGGTATTGATACCTCGCTTTCATTGGGTTAAGATGTGTGTGTCTGTACTCTATTCTAACTAGGTCTGTTAATAATATCAAGTCAGTTGCGAAAAGAAAGAAACTCTGTTTCCGATTTAAAGATACACTTGGTCTGTGTGACAAAATACAGAAGTAAGGTTTTTACTGGTAAAAGTCTGACTTTAGTTGAAAAATCTTTTAGGGAAGTTGCGGAAAAGATGAATTTTCAGATATTGGAATTTAACGGGGAGTCTAATCATATACACGCATTGATTGAATACCCGCCAAAACTATCTATTTCCGTAATGGTCAATTCTTTAAAGGGAGTCTCTAGTCGTAGGTATGGACAAGCTGGTTATCCTAAACCGCACGGGAAAGACGCTCTTTGGTCGCCCAGTTATTTTGTATCTTCTGTAGGAGGTGCGCCACTGGAAGTTCTTAAGTGCTACATTGAAAATCAGGAAAAGCCGTCGTAAAACGACGGGGTTTTAACCCAAATTTTCGATAAATTTCTGGCTGTAGTATATGCCTTGTTGTTGCATCGTTTCTATGTAAGGTTTGACTGCAGCGATCTTTCCCAACTGTTTTGCTTTAATTAAAATACCGATCGAACCTGTAATTGGAATATTGAGAGATTTACACACCTGACGAGCAGCTAATTCATCGATAAGCACTAAAGAGGCTTTTTGTTCTAGTGCAAGGACGATGACTTCTGATTCTCCTCGATCTAGAGTCGGTAATAGTAAGGAAACCTGCTGTTGAGAGGCGATTTCTCGGACAGAAATCCACTGTTCTCGTAATAGATCGATCGAGCCAGTTTTGTCTTGATCGTAAGTGCTGATTTCAAGAGCTACTGCCTTAGGAATAACGATGCTTTTAACTATTTCTTGTAAAAGACCGAGTTGACCAATTCGCGCAAAAGCGATGAGGGGAGTAGCGTTACTTACAATCATCAGGCTCCAGTTTTTCTATTCCCTTTAATTCAACCGCTAACGCCGATTCGTCATAATCGAACAATACAATCCCTTTTTTAGACAAAATATCCATAAATTCTAGGCGATTAATTCTCGCTAATTCCGCCGCTTTTCCTAAAGAAAGTCGCTTTTCTTGAAAATAATAAATAGCGGCCAGAAGTTTAATTTCTTGACCGAGTTCATCAATTCCTATTTTTAAAGCGGCAAGAACATCGGGAGAAAATTCTAGATTTAATATTTCATTTTTCATTCTAAGTACCTAGTTAAAAATAAAGTTAACTTTAGAGACAAGGGAACTCCGGAACAGGGAACAGAAGGGTTTCTGACTTTTTTTAAGATGTCTCTTAATTATTACAGCTTACAGCGTTTCTCATAAAGATGAAGTATAATTTGATTTGGCATCGTCTCCTGACTCCTGATTGAGGTGATTAAACCGCACAGTGCGCTATTATAGCAGCGGGCAGAAGGCAGAAGGAAAATCCTTGCCAGAACTGAATTTTAGCGATTTAGGTTGTCCTAACCAACTCGTTCTCTGCTATAAGTCTTATTAAGGGGGTGTTAGACCGATGCAGGTGAGATAGTGGCAGCAATTCTCATTTTGAAACGATTTTGCCTTGTTTCAGCGATCTAGAGATTCGTTAAGAATTTTAACCCCTCTAGGTGCAAGGGTTTTAATGTCATGAAACCTTAAAATGAGAATTGCTGATAATACCTCCCATCGACTCTACCCACTTTATATCCATTTTGTCCTTAATATCCGGCAAGAAGGACAACATATAGCTTTAATGAAGCATTTTCTCAAACGTTTTACTCCAGGAGAAGATCGTTTCGCTAATATCGAAACCACTAAAGCTGAGAACGGTGGGCCGATTTTGGCCGAAGCGCTCGCTTATCTGGAATGTCGGGTAGAACAACGAATGGAGTGCGGTGATCATTGGTTGATTTATGCGATCGCAGAAAAAGGTAAGGTTTTACACCAAGGTTTAACCGCCATCCATCATCGCAAATCCGGCAGTTATTATTAATTTGTCGTTATGATCATTTCAGGGGGTGTTTTCAGGCAGGATAACGCACCCTGATTGGTCTAATCTAATACTAAATCAGGCTACATATCAGGATAGACACTCCCGCAAGTGCAGTGACTCTTAAATTATTACAGATGTATCAGCGGCTGCGTGTAAGCATCCCACCGAAAAACTAATGCGCGGGGGGTTTGGGGGCGGCGCCACGCCCCCAACGGGGGGTTTGGGGGGTAGAACCCCCCAAAGGCTTGGATTGAGTGATAAAATCGCAAGTAATACGGCCATCCGTTGAGTATAAGCTACATATCAGGAGAGGCACTCATGCAAAAGGGGGAATAAATAATCAGTTTTTAATAACCAGATTTAGTATAAAAATATATTCTTATGAAAAGCATTGTTTTAATTGTTGGCTTTGAAACCTTTAACACCAATTTATATCGGCAATCGGGCCTGTTGGCTAGTTCTAAATGTCCCGATTTAGAAGTAAAAGTATTCAGCGATAAATCCTTGACGAGCGAACCGGAAATAGTCGAGCAAGCTTTAGCCACTGCCGACGTTTTTTTTGCTAGTTTGATCTTCGATTATGATCAAGTTACTTGGCTGCGGCAACGAGCAGCACAGATTCCGATTCGCTTAGTTTTTGAGTCTGCTTTAGAGTTAATGAGTTTAACCCGTTTGGGAGAATTTGCCATCGGGGATAAACCAAAAGGAATGCCAAAACCAATTCAATTTATCTTGAGTAAATTTTCCAGTGGCAAGGAAGAAGATAAGTTAGCCGGTTATCTCAGTTTCCTTAAAACTGGTCCGAAACTACTGAAATTTATTCCCGCTAAAAAAGTTCAAGATTTGCGTAATTGGTTAATTATTTACGGTTATTGGAATGCGGGAGGAACCGAAAATGTTGCCGCTATGTGTTGGGTAATTGCCCAAAAATATCTAGGATTAAAAGTACAGGAAATACCCGAAGTTATCGAAACTCCCAATAAGGGACTATTACACCCTGATTATCAGGGTTATTTTCTCACTCCCCAAGAATATTTGAGTTGGTATAAAAAAAATAAATCTCTTGATAAACCAGTGGTGGCACTGCTGCTTTATCGGAAGCACGTTATCAGTAAATTGCCCTATATTAATCAATTAATCCGTCATTTTGAAACGGCTAATTTAATTCCCCTACCCGTGTTTATTAACGGAGTGGAAGGCCATACAATTGTTCGGGATTGGTTAACCACAGACTACGAAATTCAGCAAAGAAAAAAAGGAATCATTGAAACACCTTCTTTAAGTGAAGATGCGGTGACAGTAGATGCAATTGTCTCGACGATTGGCTTTCCTTTGGTGGGGGGTCCTGCGGGTTCTATGGAAGCAGGAAGACAGGTAGAAGTGGCTAAACGAATTCTGTCCGCTAAAAATATTCCTTATCTTATCGCTGCCCCTTTATTGATTCAAGATATTTATTCTTGGACAAGACAGGGAATCGGTGGTTTACAGAGTGTGGTTCTATACGCTTTACCTGAATTAGATGGGGCAATTGATACGATTCCTCTGGGGGGATTAGTGGGGGAAACTATCTATTTAATCCCCGAAAGATTACAGCGTTTAACTGGACGTTTAAATAGTTGGATTAAGTTACATAAAACCCCTCCGCAAGAACGCAAAATAGCCATCATTCTCTATGGATTTCCCCCGGGTTATGGGGCAGTTGGTACGGCAGCTTTATTAAATGTTCCCCGGAGTTTAGTTAAGTTTTTACAAGCTTTACAAGCGCAGGGTTATAATCTGGGAACGATTCCCGAAGACGGGGAAGAAATTATTCAAAAAGTTAAATTTGCCGATGATGAAAATCTCTCTAAACAAAATCGTTTATCGATAGAAACTTTAGAAAATTGGCTAGGTTATCTATTAACTTCTCGCATTGAAAAACACTGGAAATCCCTTAAAGATGCGGGAATAAAAACTATTGGCGACCAATATCATTTAGGGGGAATTGAGTTAGGTAATATCTGGATTGGAGTGCAGCCACCTTTAGGAATTGCTGGGGATCCGATGCGGTTAATGTTTGAAAAAGATTTAACTCCTCACCCTCAGTATGCAGCCTTTTATCAGTGGTTACAAAAAGATTTTAAGACCGATGCGCTCGTTCATTTTGGTATGCACGGAACTGTCGAATGGCTGCCCGGTTCACCCCTAGGAAATACTGGTTATTCTTGGTCAGATATTTTATTAGGAGATTTACCGAATTTATATATTTATGCCGCTAATAATCCCTCGGAATCTATCCTAGCTAAACGTCGCGGCTATGGGGTGTTAATTTCCCATAATGTGCCTCCCTACGGACGAGCGGGATTGTATAAAGAATTGATGATTTTACGAGATTTGATTGCCGAGTTTCGAGAAAATCCTGAGAAAAATTATGCTTTAAGAGATAGTATCCTGCAAAAGATTATTGATACAGGTATCTCTAAAGATTGTCCTTTTCTGGAAGCAGAAAAACAGGGAATAGAATTCACTTTAGAAAATGCCAAATTATTTAGCCGCTATGCACTAACCGATTATTTTGTCAAGGTGTATAATTACTTACAAATCGTCGAACAAAGACTATTTTCTTCCGGGTTACACACCCTAGGAACTGCTCCCAATCAGGAAGAATTAAAAGGTTATCTTGATGCTTATTTTACCGATTTATCTGAGCGAGAATTTCAGCAAATTATCGCTGACGAAGCAACTAATGAAAAGCTTAAAGAAGGCATTGCTATTAAAAATTTATTAGGACAAAATAGCGAGGAGTTAACTAATCTTTTGCGGGGATTAAATGGGGAATATGTACCACCGGCACCGGGGGGTGATTTACTCCGGGATGGTGCGGGAGTTTTACCCACAGGACGCAATATACACGCTTTGGATCCCTACCGGATGCCTTCCCCCGCAGCCTACACTCGCGGACGAGAAATCGCCAAAAAACTGCTACAACAAAACTTAACCGAAAAAGGAAAATATCCCGAAACTGTAGCAGTTTTACTCTGGGGATTAGATGTGATTAAAACTAAGGGTGAATCCCTGGGTATTCTCTTAGAATTAGTCGGTGCGGAACCAGTCAAAGAGGGGACAGGAAGAATTGTCAGGTATGAATTAAAACCTCTAGGGGAAATTGGACACCCGCGCATCGATATTCTGGCTAATTTATCGGGAATTTTTCGCGATACTTTTATCAATATTATCGAGTTATTGGATGATTTAATGCAGCGGGCAGCTGAGATAGAAGAATCGGAAAATGATAATTATATCCGTAAGCACTATTTAACCTTAAAAAGTCAAGGAATTGACAATGCCAGCGCTCGTTTGTTTTCCAATCCTGCTGGGGATTTTGGCTCTTTAGTTAATGACCAAGTAGTGGAGGGAAATTGGGACAATGACAACGAATTAGCGAAAACTTGGGAAAAGCGTAATGTTTTTAGTTATGGTCGTCAAGATAAGGGACAAGCGCGGCCAGAAGTGCTACAACAGTTATTAAAAACCAGTGAAAGTATTATCCAAGAAATTGACTCGGTAGAATACGGTTTAACCGATATTCAGGAATACTACGGCAATACAGGAGGATTAAAATTAGCCGCAGAAAAACAAAGCGGTAAACGGGTGATGACGAGTTTTGTCGAGAGTTTTTCCAATGATACAACTCCCCGCAAATTAGAGGAGGTTTTGCGCTTAGAATACCGCAGTAAATTACTCAATCCTAAATGGGCCAATGCCATGGTTAATCAAGGTTCCGGTGGGGCCTACGAAATCTCCCAAAGAATGACCGCTTTAATTGGTTGGGGCGGTACGGCTAATTTTAGTGACGATTGGGTGTATGATCAGGCAGCCGATACCTACGCTTTTGATACAGAAATGGCGGAAAAATTGCGTCAAGCTAATCCCGAAGCTTTCCGTAATATTGTCGGTAGAATGTTAGAAGCACAGGGTCGCGGTTTTTGGCAAGCAGACCCCGACAAATTAGAGAAATTACAGGAATTATATCAATTGACCGATGAAAAATTAGAAGGGGTTACTTAGGTTTTTTAGGCTGCATCTCATTTTTGTCAATCTACCAAGTTGGGATTTTTACGGGGACACTCTCGGCTAAAATCGGTCATTACTTCCGATTTTACCACTCAATCCAAGCCTTTGGGGGGTTCTACCCCCCAAACCCCCCGTTGGGGGCGTGGCGCCGCCCCCAAACCCCCCGCGCATTAGTTTTTCGGTGGGATGCTTACACGCAGCCGCTGACCCATCTGTAATAATTTAAGAGTCACTGATAATTGCTGATTGTCGGTATTTCTGCAAATGTGAGATGCACCCGGGTTTTCATCGCAACAGGGAATCCTGATGATAATCTGATTTTCCTCCTGTTTTACTCAGCAGACGGATATTTTCAATCAGGATTGATTTTTCTAACGCTTTAGCCATATCGTATAAAGTCAAGGCTGCCACAGATACCGCCGTTAAAGCTTCCATTTCTACCCCAGTTTCCGATTTTGTCACCACTTCTGCCCGAATTTCGTAGCCGGGTAACTCTGCTTTCGGGATAATCTGAACATTGATTTTTTGCAGGGGTAAGGGATGGCAAAGGGGAATTAAGGAGGAAGTTTGTTTGGCCGCCATAATTCCCGCTAGTCTGGCCGTCCCTAAAACGTCACCTTTAGGCGCATTTCCCTGTTCTATGGCTTCAAAAGTCGTTTTTAGCATTCTCACTTGTCCTAGGGCGATAGCAGTGCGTTTAGTGGGCATTTTCTCCGATACATCCACCATCTGGGCCTCGCCTTGGCTGTCGAGATGAGATAATTTTTCTTTACCCTCTTGCGTCATTGAATGAACCTGTGCTATAGTAGTTTACTGTTGAGAAAAACAAGGGCTTGTAGCTTAGTGGATTAGAGCGTGTGGCTACGGACCACAAGGTCGGGAGTTCGAGTCTCTCCAAGCCCGTTACATACAATGGCATATACTACAGGAATTAGGAACCTATGGTTCCTAATTTCTTTGGTTTTTTGCCCCATCTTCCCACTTTCCTATACTTTTTAAACAGGATTTAGTATCATCAGCCAGTTTTGCTGGAGTATTTTTTACCCTCAAACAGTGAAAGAAACTAAACTTTTAGGATTGTATAATACTAAATCTGGTTATTAAAAACTGATTATTTATTCCCCCTTTTGCCTTTTGCCTCTTGCCTTTTGCCTGTCCTTATAAGTAACCTATGCTCAACGGATTTAGTATAATATGAATTCTCCTGCACCTGTGCCGACACCCTTTCAAGTTGCTTTAGAGCGTTACCAGAATGCTCTAAATTATTTAGATACTTCTCATAATAAATCTCTGAAAAAAGCACAGGCTTTAGAAATTATTGCCGCCAGAGATGCTCTTCATAAACAAATGGAAGCTGAGGCGGAAATTTCCGTTGATATGTCGTCAAAAATAATCGCACAAGATGCTAGATTAAAACAGAAAAGTTACAAAATTACTCAAGTTCTTGACTTAGCTGAATATCGGGAGACTTTACCTATTTCTGCTCAGGCTTGGTGGTGGCATTTAGAAAGTAGGGAATCTCTGCATCCTTGCAATCGCTTTGATTGGTTATTGAGAAGCGGTAAACTGGTTTTATTAGGGGTTAATTTTACATTAATCGGAACGATTGCTACTCGGTTTCTTGGTGGTGGCTCAGGTTTGCTAGAAGTAGGGGGTGTGATATTTTCGACTTTTATTTCTTTGTTACAGGCTCAAAATGCGCTGACACAGGAGCGACAAAAGAGTTTTGTTAAGTTAATGAAATTTCTGAGGATTGCTGAATATTGGCATGAAAAAGTACAGTTTTTGGTAACAGTAATAATTTTTGCCTTACTATTAAGCATTTGGTTACATTTCTCTTGGTTTTCTGAGCTTTATAAGCAAGAAGGCAACCGTTTACAATCTCCTCCGCCAGCAAGTCAAGAATTTCCTAATTTAGCTTCAGCCGAAGAGAAGTATTTAAAAGCAATTGAGTTAGATCCAGATAATCTAGATGCTCATTATAAGTTGGCAACACTTTATGAAGAGTTACAGGATTTGACTAATGGGAAGAAACACTATTTAATTGCAGCAAAAGGTGGTTTTATAGATGCTTATAATAATCTCGCTTATTGGTATCTGCGAGATAATAAGAATGCAGAAGCAGTAGAGTTACTGGAAAAAGCCAAGAGATTATTAGCAGAAAAAGATGAAAAACTAGACCAATTTACTGAAGAGGAGAAACGCAATTTAGCAGTACAAAAATATAGTATTTATAAAAATCTAGGCTGGGCCAGATTTAAGCAAAATCGCAGTGAAGATGCAGTTCCTAATCTTTTAGTTGCTATTGGTATCGCTGAAAATCCAGCTTATCAGAAATTTATCCGCAATCCCGGTGCTGCTTTTTGTATTTATGCTCAACTTTTAGAAAAAGAAGACAAGAAATTATCTCAGGAAAATTGGCGTAAATGTCTTAAATTAGCCGAAGGGAGGGAAATTAATACAGAGGAAGAACAATGGTTATATGAAGCGAGAAAAAAATTAAAGTGAAGTAAAGTTTAGTGACTATTCTCTGAGTAATGCGCTAAATCCTTCTTGCTGAAAATGCTTATCAAAGGTTAATATTTCAGAGATTTCCAGTTGTCTCATAATCTGCATGGAAGCACAATCAGTTAAGCTATAACCTTTATCTAATCGTCTTTGATAAAAATCAAAAGCCTGCTGAAATTGTTCACTGGTTTGGGGAATGATTTCTATAGTAGAATCGTTTTTCAAATCGTTGGTTAAGTTAATAGCAGATTGGCGTAGATAATCTCCTCTTCCTGACAATGCGTTAAGTAATTCTGTCAAAATCATTTCGCTAGTAATTCCTGTAAATTTTCCTAGTCTTACTGTCATTAGTGTGGCAAGTTCATGGAGATTGTCTCTATAATCAGCGAGTGCTTGCAAATAGGATGTATCTAAGAAAATTTTTCTCATTCTTCCTCATCTTCTCTTGGTGCGCCGTACATATAGTGTTCAAAATTACGCGCAAAGTCTGTAGGTAAGTGTTTTCGCCATTCTGACTGGGGAACAAGTGCGCCAATTTCTGCAATTCTTTGCCAAAAAGGTTTTTTGCGGAATTCGGGATCAGCTTGAAGTTGAGCGAATTTTGCTTGTAATTCAGCTATTGTCGGAAGTTCCTCTATTGTCGGAATTTCTTCTGTGCGAGTGGGATTGTTTGGGGGATTCATAATCATTTAGTGGGATTGGTTTACTACATATATTATAACTTTGAATTGACGTTAGTTCTGTGTTTGTTATTTTTCCTCATCTTCTCTTGGTGCGCCGTACATATAATGTTCCGCGTTACGCGCAAAGTCTCTGGGAAAGTGTTTTCGCCATTCTGATTGGGGAACAACGTTACCAATTTCTATAATTTTTTGCCAAAAAGGTTTTGCTAAAAATTCTGGGTCATTTTCTAGTGCATCCCATTTAGCATCGAGTTCTTCCATTGATAACTCAGGCTCTTCGGATGTGTTAGAGGTTGAATGATTGTTTAAGTTAGTCATGATTAAAGTTTCCTTAGTGATAATAGGTTACTTTTATTATAGCATTTTCAAGTTGGATTGAGGTACGGAGATTATCGAGGGTAATTAACCACAGAGACACAAAGAACACAGAGATTATTCACCGATGTTATAATTTATAATGATGATGGCAAGAGAGCCGAATGTTTAACTGAAAGCTTGACATTATTTTATGTACAGACTATATTATATTTATGGAATAGAATATTATATTTGATCCAGATTTTAGGTTCTGGTTTTATCAACAAGAACAGGGACTTCAAAATGAAGTATTTGCTGTTTTAACTGTATTGATGAAACTTAAACCAGCACTGGGGAGACCACGAGTTGATACCATTGAAGGAGCTTCTTTTAAGAATATGAAAGAGCTTCGTATTCAGTATAAAGGTGAACCTTGGCGTGTTTTATTTGCCTTTGATCCTCATCGACAAGCAATTTTACTTGTTGGGGGGAACAAGTCAGGTAACAAAAGATGGTACAAAGAAAATATTCCTATAGCAGATCAACGTTATCAAAAATATCTGGAAAAACTTAAGGAAGAAAAGTCATGAAAGAATATACCAACTTCTCGGAAGAATTTAATAAACTTTGTGGAGAACGACAAGCAATTATTAAAGCAAGAGCTTCCCAAATTTATCTGGAGGAACTTACGCTTAAGTATTTGCAGGAAAAACTAGGTTTATCTTTATCAGAATTGGCAGAGCATCTTGAAGTACAGCAATCAATAGTACCTAAACTTAAACAAGAGCAAAATCTAGAGCTAAATACACTGCGCGAAGTAGTTAACGCCTTAGGTGGAACTGTCGAAATTATTGTCAAAATTCCCAACAAAGAACCTATAATTATTATTGACTATTCAGAAACGAAGTGTAATTAACCACAGAGACACAGAGGACAGGGAGATTATTTGCCAATGTTATAATTTGTACTCAATAATAAAGGTGTTCGCTTTTGGAACACAATATTTAAGATGGAATTAACGGGAAGACTCCATGAACGCTATAAAGCAAAAATCTTAAATTGATAAAAGTCTAATCCGAAAAATACGATCTGTCACTGACACAATTGCTCCCGTCTTTAATGCTTTTGTACAATCTCGTAAAACTATAGTTAAACGCTGATTAATTAGATTGTAGTTTTCATTGCCTAAACGGAATAGGATGACACTTGGTAAATTATCACCACTAATAGCGAGAAGTTGAGAAAAATCTAGATCGACAGTTAAAATTATCCGCTTTTCTCTTTTTGCTTTGGCAAGAATTTCCTGATCAGATAAAGTTTGTAAGCCTTCATCTCGAAGATGAACGACATCATAACCTTGTTCTCTTAACCATGAGACTGTACGCAGAGAAATCCCCATATCGGCTAGAAACTCTATCTCCATTGCTCGATTAATTCAAAATGATGAACTTGTTCTCTGGCTAACCAAGAAGCATATAATAAACATTGGTGAATATCTTCTCTTTCTAGGTCAGGGTATTCCTCTAATATTTCCTCTATCGGCTTTTCGTTAGCAAGTAGATTAAGAATTAAAGAAACAGGAATACGCATTCCTCGAATACAGGCTTGACCTGCCATAATTTTGGAGTTAAAAGTAATTCTGTCTAATTGTTTTAAGGTCATATAGTTTCCAGAAATATGAAGATGATACCTGTGGTAATTTTATTATAGCTAATTCTATAGTTGCGAGTGGAAGTGGGAAATTACTCCTTCAGTGAGGGTGCAAAGCTTGTCTCCAACCCTGCAGGGAAGATTAGGGAATGGTGAGGTTTTAAGTTGTAGTAGTATAGTATAACAAGTTAGACGAGAAAACGGTTTTTTTTAAAAACCCGTTTTCTGAAATCGCACCGGATGAGGACTAAAGTCCAACAACGAACCTAATTAAAGCCAAACCCCAATTGATTCTAGTCATGAATAAATTTCTCAAAATCTTTACCCCCATTTCCCTGATATTAATTACGGTAGGATTTCCGGCGGCGACTTTTAGCAACACTGTTGGAGTTAACACGATTTTTGAGGTAAAAGGGAAAGTTACCGTTAAAAAACCACAATGGAAAAAACCCCTTCCTGCTTCTGTCGGACTTACCCTCAGTTTTGATGATAATTTAGAAGTAGCAGCCAACGCTTCCGTTAAGGTTTATTGTAGTAATCAACAGACTTGGACGGTTAAACCGGGAAAGTATATTGTTTCTGGTGGCTGTCCTCGGGGAAATCCTGTGATTCGACTTCCCAATAGTAATAATACAACCCTCCGTCCAACAGGAAATAAAGAGAAAGTTTTAGCAAAATTACCTTACCTAATTACTCCCCGTGAAACGAATATTATTACCAATCGTCCTCCACTGCGGTGGAATGCTGTTCCGGGTGCAACTAATTATACTATCAAAATAGATGGGGTTAATTGGGAAACGCAGACAAATAAAACTGAAATAGTCTATCCCGGTGAACCTCCTCTGGAAGCAGGAAAGCGATATCGAGTAACAATAAAAGCTGATAATGGTGCGTCTTCTAGAAGTGATGCAGTAGTCGGGTTTAGAGTATTAGATGAACAGACTCAAAAAACGGTTTTAGATGCTGTTAAAACTGTTCAACAGCAGCAATTATCCCCAGAGGAAGCAGGGTTAGTTTTAGCGCATCTCTATCGAGGTTATGGGTTGTATGGGGATGCGGTTGAGGTATTAGAAGGATTGGTGAAGCAAAATAGTCAGGTTGCTACGGTTTATCAACTGTTAGGGGATACTTACCTTAAGATAGGGTTGCCTCAGTTGGCAAAAAAACCTTATGATAAGGCGTTAAAACTGGCAACAAATACGCAGAATTTGTCAGTGCAAGCGGAGATACAAGCGGGTTTAGGAATAGCTTATCGTCTCTTGGGGAGTAAGGATGAGGCGATACAGTGGTTAACCAAGGCGAAGGGGACTTATAATCAGTTAGGGGATATTTCGCAGGTTCAGGAATTGGCTAAAACAATTAATGACATTTTAAGGAGGGAGTAAGGATGAAAGTTATAGCACTCCCGTAGGGGCGAAGCATTCGGGCAATAACCTATCGCTGAAACCGTAGATTTCTTATCCGAATGCTTCGCCCCTACAACTTATTTGAAATTACTATAAATTATGGATAATGGCTACTACTTTTGTACGGAGGTAATTACACAATGGATAAAGATAAACTCATAAAATATCGTCAAGCAGTGCAAAATTTGTTAAGTCGCTATGTAGCAGAAGATGTTACCGGTGAAGACGTAGAAGTACAATTAATATTTGATGTGGAACGGGATCATTATCAGTGGATGAATGTAGGATGGGAAGGTTTAAAACGAGTTTACCGCTCGATTGTTCATTTTGATATTCGTGATAATAAGATTTGGCTACAACAAAATTTAACGGAATTGAATCCAGCAGAGGATTTAATTTCAATGGGTGTTAAGAGGGAGGATATTGTTTTGGGACTGCAACCACCTTATAAACGGCCTTATACTAATTATGGTACTTAAAACAAATTCTCCTTGTCCCCTTGTTCCAAGGCTTTGCCTTGGAACACAATATCTAAGGCTCTGCCTTAAAGTAATGCTATAACTGTGGTGAGGTTGTTTTTAGTAGTGAAACGGCAGAAAAAATCAGAATTTTACTACAGCACAAGGCTCAACCCGACAAATCTATTCAAGTTAATGTTTTTGCCTATCAATAAACTCTAGGGATAAAAGACCAATGAAAGTATCAATCAAATCAGGGATAGCGGTTGTCGTCATTACCGGGATGATGGGATTATCGGGAGTCATGTTAAACCCAACGGTGGGACAGGTGATTTCTCAGGTTTCACCGCAAGATAAATTAGCCGAAGCAGAGAGGCTAACTCAGCAAGTTATTCAACTGTATCAGCAGGGGAAATACAACGAGGCGATTCCCCTAGCAGAACAAGCTTTAGCTATCATCAAACAACAATTAGGAGACAACCATCCCCTAACTGCACAAAGTCTCAACAATTTGGCAGGACTTTACAAGTCTCAAGGAAGATACAGCGAAGCCGAACCTCTCTACAAACAAGCCTTAGCTATCAGGAAACAACAATTAGGAGACAACTATCCCCTAACTGCACAAAGTCTCAACAATTTGGCAGAACTTTACAGAGTTCAAGGAAGATATAGCGAAGCTGAACGCCTCTACAAACAAACCTTGACTATCATCAAACAACAATTAGGAGACAACCATCTCCTAACTGCCACCATTCTCAACAATTTGGCATTACTTTACTATTCCCAAGGAAGATACAGCGAAGCCGAACCTCTCTTAAAACAAGCATTAGCTATCCATAAACAACAATTAGGAGACAACCATCCCGACACTGCTTCCAGTCTCAACAGTTTGGCAGGACTTTACTGGTCTCAAGGAAGATATAGCGAAGCCGAACCCCTCTACCACAGGTCCTTAACTATCAGGAAACAACAATTAGGAGACAACCATCCCGATACCGCCGCCAGTCTCAACAATTTGGCATTACTTTACTATTCCCAAGGAAGATACAGCGAGGCCGAACCTCTCTTAAAACAAGCATTAGCTATCCATAAACAACAATTAGGAGACAACCATCCCGATACCGCACAAAGTCTCAACAGTTTGGCAGGACTTTACTGGTCTCAAGGAAGATATAGCGAAGCCGAACCCCTCTACAAACAAGCTTTAGCTATCTGGAAACAACAATTAGGAGACAACCATCCCGATACCGCCACCAGTCTCAACAATTTGGCAGAACTTTACAAGTCTCAAGGAAGATACAGTGAAGCCGAACCCCTCTACAAACAGGCTTTAGCTATCAGCAAACAACAATTAGGAGACAACCATCCCGATACCGCACAAAGTCTCAACAATTTGGCTGCACTTTACAACTCTCAAGGAAGATATAGCGAAGCCGAACCTCTCTTCAAACAGGCTTTAAC
>NZ_SFBV01000233.1:0-34966 GCF_007095585.1 Microcystis sp. M_OC_Ca_00000000_C217Col | reverse complement strand
TATTAACCTGTTTGTGCCTTAAGTCCTTCCCTGTATGGATTTCAGCTACTTTTGAGCGTAGGCGCTCTCATCGAATTTTATTTTAAGTTAATTATTTGCATAACAATTCCCGAAGAGCCCTAATTCCCTAGTTAATCTAGTTCCTTTGAGCGGTTTATCGTAAGGTACAGCTATACCAATCTGATTACATAATTCATAATAAAAATCCTTATCTCCTGCTAATCCTTCTAAGTTGAGATACAAGGGTTGTCGATGACTAAGTAAATACTCCCTTGCTTGATGGTAAATTCCCCAAAGCAGGGTGGTTTTTCCCGTTCCCCTTTCCCCGATAATAGCAGCACTACTGCCAGAATTTAAAACCTCAAAAATATCTTTAATTTCTTGTTCCCGGCCAAAAATCTGCTGAATTTCTTCAATACCTCCGGAAGTGGGTATAAAAGGATTATGGGCATTTTTTTGGGGTTGTAATTGCGGAAAATATTTAAAAATAGTCTGAACTGGAATCGCTCTTCCTCCTAAATCACTATACTCATCTCTGGTTTTATTCACCACTCCGCACACTTTCCCCGTGCGTAAATTTAACAGAGGTGAACCACTAAAACCGGGTTGTACTTGCCCTAATTTAAACTTGATTAGGGGGTTTTCATCCCCCGTTAAACCTATATACTCAAAGTCACTAGGATCACCGTTCGGATAATCGTTGGTATAGCCGAAAGTGTATAATTTATCTGTTGATTGTAAATCGTGATCAAAATCGACATATTTGTGATCTAAAGACGAGTTTAATTGTAAAAGAGCCAGATCGATCCCGTCTAGATTCGGTAAGTTGATAATTTTAGCCCCAGAAATTTGACCTTGCCAAATTATCTCGATAGTCTCGCGATTATCCCGCGCATCTTTCACCACATGAAGACAGGTCAAAATTAACCCTTGTCCCACAAAAAAGCCTGTTCCTGACCCATAGATTAACTTTAACCTGACAGTGTACGGGGGTAGAGATTCCGGGGTAAGCATTTAATCAATTTATCCTCCCCATTCTAGGGTAATTTTTAAATTTCCCTTTCCTTCACCTTCCACAATTAAAGCGGTTAGTTTACCAGATTTTACCCTGACTTCTACCCCAAATTCTACGGTCGCCTTTTTGGGTTTCACTTTATTGATCGTAGCAGCGATCGATTCAGTAACTGCCTCAATTGTATCAGCCACACTTTGGAAGTCAAATATTTGATCGGATACTTCCCGTTCACCACCGAAACTTCTCGCTTCCACTAACATGGTGACATTTTCTTTAACTTTAACTGAAATAATCTCAGATCTAGATTCTGGCATAAGGCTCCTCGAATGACCCGTTTATGGTTTTCTCGATTGGTTCTCGGACAAACTTATAGCGGAAGTAAAAAGGCTTATATATATTTCGGCACGGATTCCCATTATGATAAAAAGTATAAGTCAAATCGAGGGATTTTGTCAAGTCTTTTTTGCCATTAATCTATAGAATTTTCGGGTTGCTTACCGGTCATTGTCCTGAAAAAAATTAGGTTCTTCGGTTTTTGTTATGCAAGGGAGGGGGTTATAAGGAATAAAACCCCTGTAGAGACAGACATGGCTGCGATTTTTGTCAATTGTTTTCGCTCTAGAACGAACTAATAAATTAAGTCTCTTGCCAGATAAGGATTTAGTCAATTTATGCCCCCATATCGAACCATACCAAGTAACGAAGAGCCTTTCAGTTTTTCTATTAAGCTCAACATATATTTGAAAGTTTGGCGGTCACTCCTCATTTTACCTGACTGTGATCGCTTTTACTTTTGATATTCTGATGGGAGAATGAAACAGCCCTAGGAGCGCATTAGCTTTTCGGTGGGATGCTTATACGCGATTGTTCATATTTTTGTACCAATTTAAGAGTCACTGATAATTGCTGATTGTCGGTATTTCTGCAAATGTGAGATGTACCCATCAAAAAGTAGCAGCGATTGGAGTGATTGGGGGGAAAATTCCGGGACTTTTTCCCTGAAAATTAGGTAATTGACCGCCTGAAAATGGGTAAAACCCTAGACCCCACACCCCACACCCTACCCCCACCAACAAACTTTTTGCCGCAAACCCTATTTAGTCGGTTAAATCTACATTTCGTAGCCAAATTTATTGGCATCTACTTCTTGTAAATTGATATCGATTAAACCGTATTCTGACCAGCGTTGGGAAACCTTGACCGCCATGGCCGGATCCGACTCCAAAGGTTCCCCCCACTGGTGGTCCGTTTCGGGATACATTTTAGTGGTGGCATCAATTCCCATTCTTCCCCCCAAACCGACCTTTTCGCTGGCAAAATCGAGGCTATCAAAGGGGGTTTCCGGGAGAATAAACACATCGCGAACTGGATCCACTTTAGAACTAATTGCCCAAACCACTTGCCGGGGGTCGCGAATATTAATCTCCTTATCGACGACGATGACAAATTTAGTATAGGTGAACTGGGGTAAGGCACTCCAAAAAGCTAAGGCCGCTCGCCGCGCTTGTCCTGGATAGGACTTATCAATGGAGATAATCGCCGCTTTATAGCTTAAAGCTTCCATCGGTAGGAAAAAATCCCTAATTTCTGACACTTGTTGCCGTAAAATCGGCGTATAAATACGATTAAGCGCGATGGCCATCATCGCTTCTTCCTTGGGAGGACGACCGCTAAAAGTGGTTAAATAAATGGGGTCGCGACGATGGGTCATGCAGTGGAAATGAATCAGGGGTGAATCTTCCACACCGCCATAGTAACCCATGTGATCACCAAAGGGTCCATCTGGCAATACCTCTCCGGGGGTAATTGTTCCTTCGAGGACGATTTCTGAGTCGGCCGGCACTTCCAAATCGAGGGTTTTACACTTGGCTAACTGTACCCCAGAACCGCCGTACAATCCCGCAAACAGCCATTCTGAGAGATCTACGGGGATAGGAGTGGCAGCGGCCATGATAATCAGAGGATCAACCCCTAAAGCGATGGCTATTTCTAATTTTTTGCCCATCTGTGCCGCTTTTCGCAGGTGACGCGCCCCACCGCGCACGGATAACCAGTGGACGGTCATGGTATTGTGAGACTGTAGCTGTAAGCGATAGACACCGACGTTAGGGGTTCCCGTTTCGCAATCTTTAGTAATTACTAGCCCTAAGGTGATAATCTGGCCTGCATCGCCAGAATAGGGGCGAATCATCGGAATTTTCTTTAAATCTACCTCATCCCCCTCTAAAATCACCTGTTGACAGGCAGGGAAAAAGTTACGGTTGGGTTTGGCTTTCAGGACATCAAATAAAACTTTACCAAAATCGATCGCTTGGGAGAGTTTTTTCGGCGGTTTCGGTTGTTGCAAGAGGGCGAGTTTTTTGCCTAAATCTTCCAATTCTTCGGGTTTATTCAGGTTCATCGCCCAACAGATACGTTCTACCGTTCCCATCAGGTTAATAGCGACGGGAAACTCGGCCCCTTGCACGTTTTCAAACAGTAGGGCCGGTCCCCCCACCTGTAGCATCCGATTAGCGATCTCGGCAATTTCTAAATCGGCAGAGACCGATGCACTAATGCGGCGTAATTGCCCACGCTCTTCTAAAAGCTTAATAAATCCTCGTAAGTCTCTAGCCATGATGAAGAAATGTAAATAAATCCCTGTCTTTATTATCTCTTAGGGCGGCAGTTTCGGTGGGGGATAGTCACCTTTTTGAGAGTTGGAGGCGATTCTCGTCTAGAATTAAGTAAAAAAATCCCCATCTTGCCAGGGTCATTCCTACCCCTAAGTTTATGCTTATTCAGCCCAGAGGTCAACATGATTAAGGATATTGAAATTAGTAATTTTAGATGTTTTGAGCATACCAAAATTGAAGGTTTTGAGCGAGTTAATTTAATTGGTGGTAAAAACAATTCAGGGAAAACTGCCCTATTAGAGGCAATATTTTTGTATAGTTATCCCTATCCAAATACTATTCATCCCTACATCAGAGGAATCATTCGTAGGCAATCTTTAGCAGTTGTTCGGGCTGTTCCCAAAAATGCTTGGGATGATTTATTATTCAATCTTGATAGAAAAAATATTATTGAGTTAAAAGGCTCCCAATCTAACCAAGGAGACAAATTGGTAAAAATATCGATTTCTGGTTCTCTTAAAGATAGTGTTCTAGGCATCTCTGAAGACTGGCAAAAATTATACGATTTTATCGCTAAAGATAAATCAGTTATTTCTATCTTAAATATTCACACAAGTTTTGACCATGATCATGACTCAAATGATGAGCAAATGAACTATTTTTTAATTGCCAGTTCTAAGGAGATACTAGCTTTACCTAATGGGGGTGATGAGGAACCAGTAATCATTGCCGCATCTGTCAATAAATCTTTGCAAGAATTGAGCGAGGCCTATACTAAAATAGTTTTTAATGAACAGGAAGAAGAAGTGCTAAAAGCTCTACAAATTCTCGATCCGTCCATTGAAAAAATAGAAAGTTTTTTTCTGGGTGAACCAAATTTATATCTGAAAAGAAAAGAGAGAAAACGCCTACCCATATCTCTGTTTGGTGAAGCTATTAATCGTCTGATAGAGATGATTTTTGCTCTACTCATCAATCCTAAAAAAATTATTTTTATCGATGAAATAGAAAATGGTCTTCACTATACTTCTTACCCAGATATTTGGAAAACTTTATTCCGATTAGCTATCGAACTAGATAGCCAAATTTTTGCCACAACCCACAGTTTAGAGATGATCCAAGCTTTTGCCGATGTGGGGTTAGAATATTATCCAGAACAGGGGGCTTATTTTGAACTAGCAAGGAGTCCCAGAACTGATAAAATTATCGGTATTAAAAGTGAATTAGATATCTTAGATTATGCTCTCAAGCATAATGATCGAATCAGAGGTGAGTAGAATCGTGGCTAATGTAATAATTGTTGAAAGTCAAGATGATGCGGCTTTTTTACGAGCTATTATTGAGCATATTAATGAATCGAATCATTTAAGGATAACTATTGTTGAATTTTATATTCTAGACGGAATAGAACGAGAAAATTATCGTAGCCTTGAACAACGACTGAAACGACTTAATAACACCCTGCTCAAAGATGATATTCAAAAGATAGGTATTGTTTTAGATTTAGATGAACAAACCAGAGAAGAAAGACTTGCTCTGGTTAGTCAATGTATTCAAAGAGTTTTTAGAGAAGCAGCCAGGATAGATGATACCCAAAAGCTATTTCAATTAAATGCTTCTACGAATACTCAAATAGGTTGTCATTTTCTTCATGTTAATGAACAGGGAGAACTAGAGACAGTGTTGAGAGAAATTAAAACCCAAGATTCTCCCCATGCTGATTGTGTAGAAGCTTGGCGATCCTGTCTTGCACAAAAAAATATTGATATAAATCGTAAAAAAATTGATAAATTGTGGATTCAAAACTATATCAGGGAAGATACACCATCACAGAATGAAAAAAGAGAGGCTAAGAAATATTGTAATTTATCCCATGCTTTAACCAAAAAAGACATTTGGAACTTTGAGCATGAAGTATTAAATGAACTCAAAGAATTTTTACAACTATTTGCTGTCTAATCAAAAATCCCCCTAGAAATCTAGAGGGATCGAGGGATATATGGAGGGCAATTTAGAAGTAAATTGTACCACCCCAACGCTCGTCTAGACGGGGAGCAACCAACATATAAGCGGCGACGTTATACACATCATCTTCGGTCAGATTGCGTAATTCTGGGAAGATATCCGGACGGCTAACATTGGGATGAAATTCGCTTAGATCATCTTCACCATCGTAACTGGTGGGATGTTCTAGATAATCAATCAATGCTAACAGATTATCTCTGGGAGGTTCCGCTTTTGCCAGATCACCCAGACCCAAACTGACGTTATTATTAGTTTTGGTTTTACCTTGCAGGTGACACTTAGTACAATTGGCGACAAAAAGTTTCTGTCCTTCCGTCGCTTGTTCAGAAGTCAAAGTCACCGATTCCCCTGCGTCATTGAGGGTGATGGTGAGGGTTTTTTCATTGAGTTCTAAGGCACTAGCGCCGTTAAGATTGAATTGTAATACAAAAAAGACTACAGCGATCGCTGCCACAATCAAACGTTTGATCATTGTTCTCCTACTCGCAATTGTTCCAAGAAAGGGGATTTTAAGGTGACTAAAAAATTTTCTCCTCTGGGAGGGTGTCGATCGATTCTAAGTGATCACGGACACCGAGAAGATCGCAGTGGGGAATAAAGTCAAGGGGACGTTTCCGTTTTCGAGGCGGTTACTCCTGAGCGTTGGGATAAAATCAGTGAGATAATTGCTTTAGCATCTTCTAGGGCGAGATTAGTCTGCCGATCTTTATAGGAGATGCCTAATTGGTCGCAAAGTGACAACACAGATTCATCGGCCAGATCGTACTCTGCCGCAATATCAGCGATCGATAGATCAGCAAAACCCATAGTCTAACACACCCACCAAGGATAGAGAATACTTATTAGTCACCATAATTATCATGCCATTGCCGGGGACATTCTTAACAGTGATCAGTGATCAGGAGTCAGTAGCCGGTCGTCAGGAGTCAGGAGATTATTTTTATTTGTTCTCCCATCACCCCATCACCCCATCACCCCATCACCCCACTCCCCCATCACCCCATCACCCTACACCCCACACCCCACACCCTACACCCCACACCCTGCTCCCCACTCCCCAAAATTCCCTAATTTTCCCGACTTTTGGACTATTTACTCCCTAAGATAGAGACTCGTGTAAACAAATTTAATTAAAATCGCAAAAAACCTGAAAAAATACTAAAATGTGATTAAGAATGTTATTTTTAGCGTTGTAAGGCTAAATCTTTCCCGATAACATTGTAATCATACCTCCACACTCTTTTGTACAAAGGGCTGCACCTTTGTTAACTTATGGATATACAACTGATCAACATCGGCTTCGGTAATATTGTTTCCGCTAATCGGGTTATCGCCATCGTTAGCCCTGAATCGGCTCCTATCAAACGCATCATCAGTGATGCTCGGGATAAAGGCTGTTTAATCGATGCTACCTACGGAAGACGGACTCGTGCGGTGATCATCACCGATTCTAGTCATGTAGTGCTGTCGGCCATTCAACCGGAAACCGTGGCTCACCGTTTCGTGGTCAACAAGGAAGCCCCTGTTAATAGTAGCAACTAAGTTATTAACCCCATGCAACCCGGTCAATTAATCGTCATTACTGGCCCTAGCGGTGTGGGCAAGGGTACGCTAGTACGGCATTTACTAACTCGTTTCCCTAACCTCTACCTGTCCGTATCCGCTACTACGCGCCCACCTCGACCGGGTGAAATTGAGGGGGAAGATTACTACTTTCTCGACCGTCCCAGTTTCGAGGAGAAAATGGCAGCCGGAGAATTTCTCGAATCGGCCGAATATGCGGGCAACTACTATGGAACACCCCAATCAGCGATCGCTGATCAATTAGCAACAGGCCAGACCGTAATTCTAGAAATCGAATTAGAGGGAGCCAGACAGGTGTGTAAAAGCTTCCCCGAAGCGCGGAGAATCTTTATCCTACCCCCCACTTTCGAGGAATTAGAACGTCGTTTGCGCGACCGGGGCAAAGATGCCGAAACAGCGATCGCCCGTCGTCTAGAGCGCGCCCGAGAAGAATTGGCCGCCAGCGAGGAATTCCCCTATCAAATCGTCAACGATGACCTAGAAACCGCCCTAGATACCATCGAGAAGATTATTTTTAGCCGTTAGCCATCCCATCAAGGGGCAGGAGGCAGGAGGCAGGAGGCAGCCTTGAATCAGTTATCAGCTCCTGAAGGACGCAAAGCGCCCTAAAAAGAAAAAGAGAAACTATGGGCAAGCCCTGATCTTCTAAATCTGGAAGTATCCTGAACTCAAACCGGAGTAACAATGGTGTCATGAGACCCGATTATCAGCAAAGGTCCCTAGGAAAGAGGAAAAAAGAATTGGCGAGACGAGGATTAACTCGTGAACCCGTGGTCGAGAATCAAGTAAAAAACCGGCTCTTCGGTTTGTGTTATGCAATGGACGGGGGTTATAAGGGATGGAACCCTTATAGAGAAAGGCATTTAGCGATTTTTGTTAATTGTTTTTGCTCTAGAGCGAACTAATCAATTAAGTCTCTTGCCAGATAACGATTTAGTCGATTTATGCCCCCCTATCGAACCATACCAAGTAACGAAGAGCCAAAAAACCCTTCCTAGAACCAGGGTACTTCCCCGATCATAACTCGGAGCCAAGAAAGCCATGACCAAATCCCGAAACAAGTCTTCAAAAACCCAAAGTAGTGACCAGAAGTTAAACATCATCAATGCCAAGGCGGCGGGAATTGACCTGGGAGCCAGAGAACATTGGGTCTGCGTCCCCCAAGAATTGTCCCAGGAGAATATCAGGAGTTTTGGTTGTACCACTCCCGATTTGTTATTGTTAGCCGATTGGTTAGAACCGACATTCCGCACATCTTCATATACTTTTACATATTTTTACATTCCCCAAGATGTTTTGACGAAAAACCTTCATTGTAGAAACTACTATTGAGAACATTTTCAATAATTGATTTTTTCTGAGAAAAAAAATTACAATTCTTCACCTTGAGAAAAATCAATCATTGTAGCTAGGGTTTGCTGAAAAAGTTTTTCCGGGGGGTAGGGTGTGGGGTGTGGGGTGTGGGGTGTGGGGTGTGGGGTTTTACCAGTTTTGAGGTGGCCAATTACCTAATTTTCAGGGAAAAAGTCCCGGAATTTTCCCCCCAATCACTCCAAAGGTCGGCACTTTTTGAGGGAAAAAAAGTCTAAAAACCTTGTTGGATCAGGTTTTTAGATTTATTCAGCAAACCCTAGCTATAGTCCCTACTGGCAATGGGTTTTAACTCTCTTTTTGTACCAATTTATGTACTAAAAAAAGGATAATGCAAGGTTTTTGAGAGTCCCAATCCGATTTTCGCAGCATGAACATCGGATTTTAACAGGTCAAAAGCCTTATCTAACAAGGTTTTTAGATTTATTCAGCAAACCCTAAATAATCATTCTTTAATAACCGGATTTAGTTTAATATCCACAGCGTTTCTCATCAAGGTGAAGTATAGATTAAACCTTGCCGAAGTAAGGATTCCAGTCGCAAAAATGCGCTTCATCCATCTGAGAAACGCTGTCAAGTCTTACCTTCCCGTTTCCGAATTCGCCGGTAAAAATCCTGATTTTCAGCTTTTAATCTCTGGGACGAGGTAAACCCAGATCTACCGATAGAAGATGACTGCAAGCAAAACCAGAAAAGGCCACTGCGTTTAATCCTTGACCGGGGAAGGTACTATCTCCCACACAATAAAGATTAGGAATAGCTGTGCGATTAAAGGGCATTCCTAATAAGCCTAACAGTTTTCTTCGCGGTATTGGGCCGTAACTGCCATCGATTCTATTCAAAAAGCGGCGATGGGTGCGGGCTGTGCCAATTTCGATATAATCTAATCCTGTATCTAGTTTGGGAAAGAGTTTTTTCAGGCGATCAATGAGACGATGAGCAGCGGCCTCTTTTTTCTGTTGATATTCTTGAGGGGGCAGTTTTTGCCATTGATCAATCCAGCTAGGGGTGAAAGTATGAATGATATGATGGTCCGGGGGTGCGAGGGAGGGATCGAGTAAGGTAGGAATAGAAACAAAGATAGTTCCCTGTTCTGCTTCCATATTTTCCCAATCTTCTAGTAAAATATGGTGACATTCGCTTCCTGATGGCAATACATCGGCCTTGACTCCCAGATGCAAACTCAAGAAACTGGGGGATTTTTGATAGCGTTTTTGCCATTTTTTTTCGCTACCCGGGAGAGATTCCGGGGGGAGTAGTTTCTCGAAGGTATCCCAACGGGTGGCATTAGAAACAATCTTTTTCGCGTAATATTCCTTACCATTGGTCAATCTTACCCCGATCGCCCGTCCTGCATCTAAAATAATCTTATTCACTCTCGCTTGATACTGGATTTCACCACCAGCTTTTTCCAATCCCGCGACTAACTTGAGAGCAATCTGTCCCACTCCCCCCCGGGGATAGTTAATTCCCCCGTAATGGCGATCGCTAAAGACCATTCCCGCATTAATCATCGGAGTGCGATCGGCGGGTACTACCGACCAACAATAACATTCCATATCGATAAATTTCAATAATTTCGGGTCTTTAATATATTTTCTGGCCACATCTCCCGCATTTTGGGGTAAATACTTGACCAATCCCAAACAGGATAAAGGATGCTGGAAAAAAACCCTAGTCAGATAGCGGGGTTCTTCCAGCGATAGTAAATCCATACTATTGAGACAATTAAACACTTGCCAGCATTCATCGTAAAAGCGCCGGATACCGGTTTTTTCTGCGGGAAAATGGCTAATTAATTCCTGTAAAAATTGTTCGTAGTCGCGATGAACTTTTAAGTCTAATCCGTCCGGGAGATGATAATGGATCTGGACGGGATCGGCAATGGTTTCGATACTCATATCCACCGCTGCCAAAGCTTTGGTTAAGAGGTTAGTCGTCCCCTTTTTGCCAAAACCAAAAATCATCGAAGCACCCACATCAAAACGATAACCCTCTCGTTCAAAATAACCCGCGCTGCCCCCCGGAATCAGATAACTCTCTAAAACTAAGACTTTTGCCCCTTTTGCCGCTAATTGCGTCGCTGTCACCAATCCCCCGATTCCCGACCCAATCACGATCGCATCGTACTGATTACTCATAACTTGACTCGATAAATTTTTGCATCAATTCTTGATTGTAACCCTTGACTAGCGGTCATCTATCGGCTAGTTTGGGGGAGCAGAAAATTTTTAGGGAGCGATGAAAAGTTGCTAAAAGGAAAAAAGTCCGGCTCTCTTATTCTTTGTGTGATCTCGCGTAGCGAGCGCGTTGCGACCAGTTTAACTTACTCTAGAAGCGATCAATCTTTGTGTACTCTGTGTCTGGAGTGGTTCCTTCCACTCCCTCGCCAGCAGGACTGTATCTTAGAATATATTTTACCCACCAAACCTAAGAGAGCCAAAGTCCTGACAAATCCCGCCACTTGACATAATTGGATTTAGGTGATATTATCCTCTGGAAAGACGGACAGTGCTACTGTTATAAAAAATATTGGCTCTTCTCGTTTGTGTATGGAAGAGAGAAGAATAGGGGTAGTTTTCCGTAAATATATTCTTCAAAGCCTTGCCTAGCAAGACTCGTCTGAATAATAAGCACTGATTACCAGACAAAGTCGAGAGGAGCCAAGTAATTTACCTTAAGATTAATTAATCAATTGGATAATGTATAGAAAACTGGCGAACAAAATCCTTAAATTGGCTAATTACCTATCTAGGTCATCGAAGCGATCTCTTTTAATGATCACCGACTGCCTTGTTTTTTGTCTAACCATCTATCTGGCCTTCTCTCTCAGGTTGAATCTGAGCCTCGAATATCGGGAAATTAGACCTTTTTTAGAGCCAATATTGGGCTTAATTGCCATTAAAACTCTAGTTTTCTATCTCAAAGGTATTTACCGTCCCGTAGTACGTTATACAGGATTAGAGTTTCTTTCCTCCGTACTGCAAGCGGTTCTCTATAGTTCAGGGTTTTTAATCATTCTGGCCTACTTTCAAGGGGATGCCTTTTTGCCGCGTTCAGTCCTGATTATCGACGCATTGTTAACCCTAGTATTGGTTATCGGGGTGAGATTGTTGATTCGTTCTGTCTTTCACCGTCTGAATATTTACGTCAGTAGTGTCGATAGAGAACCGACAATTGTTATCTATGGTGCGGGGGTTGTGGGTCGTCAATTGGCACGTTCCCTACAAAATGACCCCCACTATCGTTTATTGGCCTTTGTTGATGATAATCCCGATTTGCAGCACCGAGTGATCCAAGGCTTTAGGGTTTATCCCCCCTCTCAATTGGCACTACTGCACCAAAAAACAGCCTTTGACTGGGTTATTCTCGCTATTCCTAATGTAGCCAAGGCCAGAAAGCGGCAAATCATCGAAAGTCTAGAAACTTTACCCATCGACATTAAAACCGTTCCTCCCCTCTCAAAAATTTTATCGGGAGAAACGACCATCAATCAGATTCGCAGTGTCGATGTCTCGGAATTATTAGGACGGGAAGAAATTCTACCTCATCCCGAACTTTTGGGAAAAAATGTCACCGGTAAAGCGGTGTTAGTCACCGGGGGTGGTGGTTCCATCGGTTCGGAATTATGCCGACAAATCGCCTTCCTCAACCCAAAATGCCTGGTAATCTACGAATTAAACGAGTTTTCTCTCTACAAAATCGATCTTGATTTAAGCGAAAATTATAGCGATTTACGCAAGTATGCCTATCTAGGCAATGTTCTCGACCGCAATCATCTAGACCGAGTCATCCAACAACACCAAATTGAGACAATTTATCACACGGCCGCCTATAAGCACGTTCCCCTTGTGGAAACCAATGCTAGTCAAGGGGTTTACACTAATGTTTGGGGAACCTTAAATGTCGCTCAGACCGCGATCGAGAATTCAGTTAGTAATTTAGTTCTCATTTCCACCGATAAGGCCGTCAGACCGACTAACATTATGGGGGCCAGTAAACGCTGTGCTGAGTTAGTCGTGCAAGCTTTGGCCGCTTTACCCGACACTTCCACCCGTTGCGCTATCGTCCGCTTTGGCAATGTTCTCGATAGTAGCGGTTCCGTGGTGCCGCGTTTCCGGGAACAAATCGCCCAACGTAAGAATATTACCCTCACCCATCGCGATATTATTCGCTATTTTATGTCTATTCCAGAGGCGGTGCGTTTGGTTATACAAGCGGGAGCCATGGCTAAGGGGGGTGAGGTATTCCTGTTAGATATGGGTGAACCGGTAAGAATTTACGATTTGGCCCTACAGATGATTCGTTTAAGTGGCTTGGAATTAGGGCAAGATATCGATATTGAAATCACGGGATTAAGACCGGGGGAAAAACTCTACGAAGAATTATTAATCGATACCGATAAAGCTCGTCCCACCTCTCACCCAAAGATTTTTTGCGCTCATGAACACTTTCTTGCTTGGGAGGAATTGCAAATCAAATTAGAACAACTGCTTAATTCTATTCAAGTTAATGACCGTCAGGGCCTAGTTAAGTCCCTACAAGATTTAGTTCCCGAATACCGGCCCCCGCAGCAAATGGCAAGTAATTTGTCAAATCAAAAGTGAAAAAGAGGAGTTTTATCTCTCCTCTTAATCTAATTGAACCGAATGCTCTTGTTTTAATTGCTTTTGGATAGCTTTTACCGTCTGCTCAATTTTATTGATTCCGCGAGAAGAAGGGCGATTTATTCTATCAGCTAGAGGAGAAGTTTGTTGAATAGCAATGCTTAAATAAAGAGGAAAAGCGAGGGTAAAGGCTAAAAAAAGACGTTGTAACATGATCCACTCCCACAAAAGTTTTTCAGCGATTATTTAGCCGGCTGAAACTTCTAACAGAATAACGACTAACTAGGAAAATTTCAGCTAGTTTGTGACAGTCTGGCAATTGGTGGGGCAATCCTAAAGAATTAGAGCTGAAACCCTCAACCCTAGACCAAGAGTCTGATACATTGATCTAAGAATATGATCGATCGCCCTATCTATGCATAAAATTCCAGTTACTGTGATCACGGGTTTTCTGGGTGCGGGAAAAACTACCCTCATCCGTCATCTACTGCAAAATAATCAAGGCCGACGGGTGGCCGTTATGGTCAATGAATTCGGAGAAGTGGGAATTGATGGTGATTTGTTGAAAAGTTGTCAGACCTGCGATGACAACCCCAACGATAATATTGTGGAATTGACCAACGGTTGTCTGTGCTGCACAGTGCAGGAAGAATTTCTCCCCACCATGCAGAAATTGCTGGAGCGACGGCAACAGTTGGATTGTATGCTGATCGAAACCTCGGGATTAGCTTTACCTAAACCTCTGGTTCAAGCTTTTCGCTGGCCGGAAATCCGCAACGGTGCGACGGTGGACGGAGTAATCACCGTGGTGGATGGTTTTGCTATCGCTAGGGGTCGTCTGGTGGCGGATTTAGATGCTTTAACGGCACAAAGGCAAGCAGACCCCAATTTAGAACACGAAACTCCTATTGAGGAGTTATTTGAGGATCAGTTAGCCTGCGCTGACCTGGTACTCTTAACTAAAACCGATCTCATCAGCGAAATTGAATTAGAAAAAATTATTAATTGGCTGAAAACACAACTGCGATCGACGGTAAAAATAGTTACTTGTGCCGATGGACAAATTAGCCCCGATGTGCTATTGGGATTTAATGCCGCCGTCGAGGATAATTTAGTTAGTCGTCCTAGTCATCATGATCACGAGGAAGAACACGATCACGATGAGGATATCAATTCTGTGCAGTTTTGCCTCGATTCTCCCGTAGATGCCCGAATTTTGACCCAACGGCTCAAAGAATTGGTAGCCCGAGAAGAAATCTATCGGGTCAAGGGATTTGTTAATGTGGCCAACAAACCGATGCGTATGGTGTTACAGGGAGTCGGCGATCGCTTTGATTCTTTCTTTGATCGACCCTGGCAATCCACGGAAACGCGGCAAACTCGCTTGGTCTTTATCGGCCGGTCCCTCGATAGTCAGAGAATCGAGCAGGCCTTAACTAGGGTTTGCTGAAGAAGTTTTTCCTGGGGTTAGGGTGTGGGGTAGGGAGATTATTTTTATTTATTCTCCCTTCTCCCCCTCTACAATAATTACTCGCAGCCAGAAATACGTTGGGTACTATCATACTTTGTGCTTTTTGTCAAAAAAACTTTTTTTTTGCAATAAAACTACATAAAAAAAAGATCATCGTTATGGGTGAAATTGACTGATTTGACCGTCTTAATTAGGATCACCTTCTATATGTGGCAAGGGTTTCAACCATTGCTGCCCAAAAAAGCACAGAGTGACCGATAACATCGTTGTTAAATAAAAATCTTTCTCAATTAATTCTTAAGAATTTGTAAATATTGCGGAATGTTAATTTAAATATTCTCAAGTTTTTGCAGTCAATAAATAATTTTTGCTTATCTTTGATCAACAGAGGCAGTCCCAATGAAAAAATTTTCACCCCCACAGATGAAAGAGGTTTCTTTCCCCACACCCTACACCCCACACCCCACACCCCACACCCCACACCCCACACCCCACTGAAAAAGCTCCGGCGCTCGATCGCCCGGATAGATGGTCGGGGATTTAGGTTAGGGTAGTAAAAGATACAGATTACCCACCCTTCCAGACCAACAATTATGACGAACACCAGTAACCCGCTGCTTGCCGGTCAAGGATTACCGGCCTTTGACCAAATCCAACCCGGCCTGATTGTCCCTGGGATGACGCAACTTTTGCAGGAACTGGCCAGAGAATTAACCGAACTAGAAGCGCAGATTACCCCCACCTGGGAAAAATTAGTCGAACCCCTCACCCGGATTGAAGAACGTTTAAGCTGGAGTTGGGGGATTATCGGTCATCTGATGGGGGTAAAAAATAGCCCAGAATTGCGTCAAGCTTACGAAACCGTACAACCACAGGTAGTCGAGTTTATTAGCCGTTTAAGCCAAAGTAAACCCATTTATGAAGCATTTTTGTCCCTGCGCCAAGGGGAAAGCTGGGGGCAATTAGACGAGGCACAACAGCGCATTGTCGAAGCTTCCCTGCGGGATGCCCAGTTGGCTGGGGTGGGATTGGTAGGGGAGAAAAAAGACAGATTTAACGCGATTCAACTGGAATTAGCGGAAATAACCACGAAATTTTCTAATAACATCCTCGATGCCACCAAAGCTTTTCAACTGAAACTAACAACCCCAGAAGATATCGCCGGTTTACCCGCTAGTCTCCTTAGTTTAGCCGCCCAAACCGCCCGCACCCAAGGAGAAACTAACGCCGGCACCGAAACTGGTCCCTGGGTGATTACCCTCGATTTTCCCAGTTATTTCCCCTTTATGAAGTACAGCGATAATCGGGAATTGCGGGAAAAACTCTATAAAGCCTACGTTAGTCGGGCCGATCTGGGAGAATTGGATAATAATCCCTTAATCGATCGCATTTTGCAACTTCGTCAGGAACAGGCCCATCTTTTAGGTTATAGTACCTACGCCGAGGTCAGTCTTGCCCGGAAAATGGCCAATTCTGTGGATGAAATCGAGAAATTGCTTGACAATTTGCGCCAAGTAAGCTATGAAGCGGCAAAACAGGATTTAGAGGCCTTAAAAACTTTTGCGGGAACCGACGATCTCAAGCATTGGGATATAGCCTATTGGTCAGAAAAACAGCGTCAGGCCAAGTTTAACTTTAGTGCCGAGGAATTACGCCCCTATTTCCCCCTACCACGGGTTTTAGAAGGCATATTTAGCCTCGCTAAACGGATTTTTGGGGTAGAAATTATCGCTGCCGACGGTAAAGCACCCATCTGGCATCCCGATGTGCGTTATTTCCAGATTAACGACGAAAAGGGCGAAAAAATCGCCTATTTCTACCTCGATGCCTACAGTCGTCCCGCCGAAAAACGCGGCGGCGCTTGGATGGATGTCTGTATCGGTCGGGCCAAAACCGGCACCGAGGTGCGTTTACCTGTGGCTTATTTAATCTGCAATCAAACGCCTCCAGTGGACGGAAACCCCAGTTTAATGACCTTTGAGGAGGTAACTACCCTATTTCACGAATTTGGCCACGGTTTACAGCATATGTTAACCACTGTGGATTATTCTGGCGCGGCGGGTATTAATAACGTTGAGTGGGACGCGGTGGAATTGCCCAGTCAATTTATGGAAAATTGGTGTTATGATCGCCCTACTTTAATGAGTATGGCCAAACACTACGAAACTGGTGAAACTCTCCCCGAACATTACTATCAAAAACTGCTCCTAGCTAAGAATTATATGAGCGGTTCGGCCATGCTGCGTCAGCTACATTTGTCTTTAGTAGATTTGGAATTACACCATCGTTATCAACCCAATGGCGGCGAAACTCCTAAACAAGTCAGACAGCGTTTAGCGGCGACAACGACGATAATTCCTCCTCTACCAGAAGATGCTTTCTTGTGTTCTTTTGGACATATTTTCGCTGGCGGTTATGCGGCGGGTTACTATAGTTATAAATGGGCAGAAGTTCTCAGTGCCGATGCTTTTGCCGCTTTCGAGGAAGTGGGATTAGATAACGAAGAAGCAGTGAAAGCGATCGGTCGTCGTTTTCGCGATACTGTCTTAGCTATGGGGGGAAGTTCCCATCCTATGAATGTTTTTAAAACTTTCCGCGGTCGCGAACCTAGTACCGAGCCTCTCCTCCGTCATAGCGGCTTATAAAAGTAACCAAACACTTTTCTTTGTGGTGCGTTACGGCAATATTTAGCTCTTGATTTTTTCCCTAAAAACAAGGGATTGTCTGACGCACCCTACTTGACTATCTTGTGATAAGTAGGTAGGCGTTAAAAGTTGTCAGACACCCCCCTTATCAAGGGGGGGACTAAGGGGGGATCGGCACCCCCCTTATCAAGGGGGGACTAAGGGGGGATCGAACCTAAAATCCATTTTTAATTTAATTATAACCAGCTACTTAGCATATCAGGAAAAAAAGTTAACTAACAGGAGTCAACTTTAATGAGTATCGCATTTTTTCAAGATCTGATCGAATCGGTAGAGAGTCTATCCATTGAAGACCAAGATTATTTGTTTGAGCTAATTCGTAAAAGACGCATTGAGAAACGCCGGGAGGAGATGGCTAAAAATGGCGAAGAAACCTTAAAATCTTTAGCGATGGGAACAGCAAAAAAAGGCAGCACTGAAGAGATAATGGCTTATTTGTTAGAGGATGAAGAAGAATGAAATTAGTTGCTGACAAAAGCTTTAAAAGAGCTTTTCAACGCTTAATCAGCAAAAATCCTCAACTACAAAGCAAGGTATCAGAGGTTCTACATTTGTTAGAAGATAATCCCTTTACCCCTTCTTTAAAATCTCATAAGCTGACAGGTAGATTAGAAGGTTATTGGTCATGTTCTGTTAGTTATGATTGCCGTATTATTTTTACTTTTCGTCAAGATACTGATTCAGGAGAAACTTTAATTGTTATAGTTGATATTGGCAAACACGATCAAGTTTACTAATTTATCTCTTGAATTTGTTCTTTCTTATCAATTGTATAATCACAGTACGATATCGCCTACTTTTCTAGGGTGCGTTCCTGGAAATTTTTGGGTCTGAAACCCCTTAACTACTGTATATTTTTATTAAGAATTATCTGTCCCTTGTAACATTAAATCTTAATTCTTAACAAATGACCATAGATTATCAGAGAAAAACTGATTATAATAAAGGGAACTGAACAGAACTGCTCGATCGATAGATAACTGATTAATTAAAGTTTTATTACTTTTGATGGCCTGGGATTAAGATAAGTAAATTTATTCTTGATCGCCCCTTGGAAGTGAGAAGAAATAGTTTTAATAAACAAAGAGTTTTCAACTTGGCAAAAATCCTCTGGGGGAAATACACATGGAAGTTCTAACCGAGACAATTAACCCAACTTCGATCGAACGGGAACCGATCCATCTCTATAACCGAATTCAACCGCACGGAGTGCTTTTAGTTCTCAGCGAACCAGAGCTAAAAGTCAGCCAAACTAGCAGTAATAGCCGCAGTTTATTGGGGATTTCTCCGGGGGAAATTATCGGTAAAACCCTAGAGGAAATCTTCGATCCCTTTCAGATCGATCCTCTAAAATCAGCCATAGAAAATAACGATTTTGATGCTATCAATCCCTCCAAAATTTGGGCGCGGGTTAAAGGGGATGATTTTGCTGTCTTTGATGCTATTTTCCACCGCAACGCCGAACAAATGCTGATTTTAGAGTTAGAACCAGCTATTTCCTATGAAAACATTCCTTTCCTGAGATTCTATCACCTAGCCAAAACTTCGATCGATAAACTTGAAGCCACCCGTAGCCTGAAAGATTTCTGTAATATCATCGTTAAAGAAGTCAGAAAAATGACAGGATTCGATCGAGTTATGTTATACAAATTCGACGAAGAAGATAACGGTGATGTGATAGCAGAAGACAAAATAGAGCAACTAGAACCCTATCTCGGTTTACGTTATCCCGCTTCCGATATCCCTCTCCCGGCACGAAATTTATTAAGTGCTAATTGGATTCGACAGATTCCCGATGCTACCTCTGAACCCGTCGATCTAGTGCCTAGTCTTCATCCCGAAACCCAACAACCCTTAAATTTAACCCTGTCCAGTCTTAGAAGTGCTTCTCCCTGTCATTTAGAATACCTGCATAATATGGGAGTGGGAGCATCTCTAACCATTTCTCTGATTGAAAATAAACGTCTCTGGGGCATTATTGCCTGTCATCACCGCACCCCTAAATATGTACCCTACGAACTCCGTAAAGCTTGTGAGTTCTTAGGAAGAGTGATTTTTTCGGAAATATCGGCACGGGAAGAAACCGAGGATTATGACTATCGAGTAAAATTAAACTTTGTGCAATCACAATTAATTGATTATATGGCGGAAGCTAATAACTTTATTGATGGATTAATTGCCCATAAACCGAATCTGCTTGATCTAACTAAAGCCACAGGAGCCGCTATTTGTTTAGGCGGCAATTATACCTTAATTGGAGTAACACCGAGCGAAGAAGAACTAAATTATCTGATTACTTGGCTAGAAAAAAACGTCCATGAAGATGTTTACTATACCAATTCCTTGCCGCGAATTTATGCCGATGCGGGTAAGTTTAAAGACATTGCCAGTGGTTTACTAGCAATTCCCATTTCTAAACGTAATTATCTCCTCTGGTTTCGTCCGGAAGTAATTCAAACCGTGAACTGGGGTGGTGATCCGGGTAAAGCGATCGAAACGACTGCCATAGATGGTGATATTCGTCTCTGTCCGCGTAAATCTTTCTCCCTCTGGAAAGAAACCGTTCGCCTCAAATCTTTCCCCTGGAAAGCAGTAGAAATTAACGCCGCACTAGAATTACGAAAAGCGATCGTCAATATCATCTTAAAACAAGCCGATGAATTGGCCCGTTTAGCGCGGGATTTGGAACTATCAAACGCCGAATTAAAAAAATTCGCCTACGTCGCCTCCCACGATTTACAGGAACCCCTCAATCAAGTCGCCAACTATGTGCAGTTGCTAGAAATGCGCTACACCGAAGAACTGGACGAAGATGCTAAAGAATTTATTACTTTTGCCGTCGAAGGTGTCAGTTTGATGCAAACATTAATAGATGATGTGCTGGCTTACTCGAAAGTGGATATGCAGGCGGTAGAGTTTAATACCATCGATGCTAATCTGGCACTGGAAAAAGCTCTCGCTAACCTGAAAGGGAGAATTCAGGAAAGTCAAGCTGTGATCACCGTTGATCCTTTGCCAATTGTCATGGCAGATAAAACCCAGTTAATGCAATTGTTCCAAAATCTCATCGGTAATGCCATTAAATTCCGAGGAAAAGCAACCCCCACTATTCATATTGCTGCTCAACGTCAAGAGGAGGAATGGCTGTTCTCTATTAGCGATAATGGAATTGGCATCGATCCCCGATTTTCCGAACGCATTTTCGTGATTTTCCAACGACTACACACCCGCGACGAGTACCCCGGCACAGGTATGGGTTTGGCGATTTGCAAGAAAATTATCGAGTGTCATCGCGGACGAATTTGGGTAGAATCCCAATTAGGTAAAGGAGCGGTTTTCTGTTTTACAATTCCCCTAGGAGGTGACGAGCGTGAGCGCTGGCGAGGACGTGCCACACAAAATTATCTTATTAGTGGAGGACAGCAAAGCTGATATTCGCCTCATCCAGGAGGCATTAAAAACTAGCACCGTCCCGCACGAATTAGTTATCGTTAGGGATGGTGTCAACGCCATGGATTATCTGCGTCGAGAAGGGGAGTATCTCGATTCTCCCCGTCCTAATCTGATTCTTCTCGATCTGAATTTACCCAGAAAAGACGGACGGGAGGTGTTAGCGGAAATCAAAAACGATCCCAGTTTAAAAAGAATTCCTGTGGTGGTTTTAACCACTTCTCGCAACGAGGAGGATATTTTTTATAGCTATGAACTGCACGTTAATTGTTATATAACCAAGTCGCGCAATCTCAACGATTTGTTCAAAATTGTCAAAAATATCGAGGCTTTTTGGTTAGAAACCGCTACTTTACCCGGGGAGTGAATCATTATCAGTGATCAGTTATCAGTGATCAGTTATCAGGTTTGAGTTTTCAGTTCATAGTATCAAGTGGCAAGTTCGGAGCTTTCTTTTCACTGATTACTGATTACTGTTTACTGATCACTGAAAAATCTTCCCACTTCCTAACCTCCCAAATCTCTTTAACTCTTGATTAAAAAATGGGACTCTCGCAGGATATAAAAGTTCTTTTAATCGAGGATAATTTAGCCGAAGCTCGATTATTAAAGGAAATTCTTAAGGGTAATGAAAAAAAAGAATTTCATCTGGTTAATGTGTCAAGATTATCCGAGGCGATTTCTCTGTTACAACAAACAAATTTTGATGTAATTTTATTAGATCTAACTTTACCAGATAGTCAGGGTTTGCAATCCTTAGCTCCCCTTTTGATTACGGCTCCGAAATTGCCAATCGTGGTTTTAACTAATACTAATGATGATAATTTAGCTTTGGCAGCACTGCGTCAGGGAGCGCAGGATTATTTAATTAAAAGAGAAGTAAGTTTAGAAATTTTAACTCGATCGCTATGTTATGCGATCGAGCGAAAACAGATGGAGGAAGCTTTACGAGAATCCAACGAAGCTTTAAAAATGAGCGTGATTGAACGCACTAATCAACTGGAAAAAGCTCAGGAATTAAATCAGTTAAAAACTGAATTTGTTTCCATGTTATCCCACGATTTTCGCAATCCTTTAAATAAAATTTTACTCTCGGCTGGATTATTAGAAGAAAGTCGCGATCGGTTGACAAAAGATCAGCAAGTTAGCTATTTTCGCATGATTCGATCGGCCATTAAAGACATGGATCAATTGCTCACAGAAGTTTTATTAATTGGCCGGGCCGATTCCGGGAGATTATACTGTCAATTTGATCTGGTGGATTTGCTGGATTATTGTCAGAAATTGGTAGAATCTTTTACGGTTAAGCCGGAGCCGCAATTAGCAATTATTTTCCAAATTGAGGGCAGCTTAGAAAGAGGACTTTGGGATATAAATTTAATTAAACATATCTTGACAAATTTACTGGGAAATGCTCTCAAATATTCACCTCAAGGCAACCCCGTAGAATTTAAGATTATTGTCGAATCCGAGCAGGTAGTCTTTAAAATTGTCGATCGAGGAATTGGTATTCCCAGCAAAGATAAAGAAAATTTATTTAAACCTTTTTATCGCGGTAGCAATGTCGATAATATTCAAGGAACGGGATTAGGATTAGCCATTGTCGGACGCTGTGTGGAAGCGCACAAAGGACAAATTTACCTGGAAAGTGAGGAAGGAAAAGGCACAAAGATCACGGTGATTTTACCGATTATTACCGACATTGAACACCTAAATTGAGATGAACAATAGGGTGGGACCACAATTTTTTTTCTGCTGCCCTCGCTCCCTATCTACCTATTTCTTGGATCAAGGGAACGAACTACAAAAATACCGATGGCCTTTTCCACTTTAGTGATATATTTTTCTAGGTCTTTAGCAATGGTAACTTGACCAGCAGGAGAGGCATGAATTAAGCCAATTTTGCCATCGGGAAAGCGATAAACTAGACCGGTATGGGTGGTATCTAAACCAGGGATATTAGTCACGACACCGATAATATCGCCAGCTTGTAGTTGTGGATAAATATCTTTAATCTTAGGGGTGGGAATATAGGTTAAGGATAAACTCTCTAATTGCCGTTCTACCTGTTGAATACAATCGTAATTACTTTGAGTTTTTAACTGGGGATATAGAGGTCGATTTTTACTCATAAAATTGAGCTTTTTGTCAAGAGTAATTCCTCCTAATTTGTGAGTAATATTTTCTAGATTACCTCGTTTTTGGTTGTCATTAATCCAATCGGAAAAGTAATGCAAGCGACTACAATAACCGTCGAGAATACCGTGGCGATAACGCTGATTTAAAACCTGCTGACTAAAAGCAGAATACTGATAATTTTTTAAAGCAAAATTGTGACTCAAAGCGAGAACTGTTTCCACAAAAAGGACACAATCAAACTCTTTTAAAGAGATAAATAATTTTTCTGTTGCCGAGCGATCGAGTAATCCTGCTTGATATTTTGCTCCTAAAAATTGAGTGGCGATATTCTGAATTATATCAGCCATGGGTAAGCGATCGAGTTGTTGATTTTGGGCATACTGTACCAGTTTTTGATAATTAGGATCCCTGACTTCTCGAACAAGAATAGTTTCCGATCGAGCTATACTCAAGGGAATTAAAACAGGATTAATTAATAAATAGGGTAAAGTTATCCAATTAAAAAACATTGTCGATCGATTACTGAAAATAATAAGGGTTTATCACCGACTAATACAAATTAACTACCGGAGTTATAATCTGCTGGGTTTAACTGGTATTTCTCATTGTATTCTACTACATAAGTAGGTGGTTATAATTAAATTAAAAATGGATTTTAGGTTCGATCCCCCCTGCCCCCCTTAATAAGGGGGGATCCCCCCTTAATCCCCCCTTATTAAGGGGGGCATCTGATAATTTTTAACGCCTACCTACATATAGCAATTATCTTAATGGTGAGTTATCAGGGTTTCGTTTTGGGGAGACTCCGAGACGATGGAATTGAATTAGCAATGATCAATTCCGAGACAGAAAAGGGGTTTCTCGGAGAAACCCCTTTTCTACTCATGCAAAAGGGGGAATACATAATCATTTTTTAATAACTGGATTTAGTATCAGTCATCGACACAATTTTGAGTAAACCTCTAACCTAGTTATACTAAATCCGTTTTTAATAGTACGCTTAACTCCTAAGTCTAGGTACTTAAGACGTGCGATAGTCAAAGGATTTTCGCGGTCGCTGGTTGATAAAATCCGTCACTCGATCTACGCTTGTTTGAAGATTTGACGGATGCCATTCTCGTCATTTTCTTGATTCCTAAACATCTGTCTCATTGCATTACTTCTAATGGGCTTCTGACTTTTGCCATCATTGATTTTTATAGATATTTGTGGTACATTACATTACAAAAGACGTAGCAATCAGCAGAGAACCTTGTCTATGACTGTCTGCTCGTTGAATTAATCCTTTCATATACCCTAAATTAAGGAGAAGACTATGGCTAATCGATTGGATGTAAGGAAGGTGATGCGGGGTGATAAAGACCTGAGCGGTGCTGACCTGAGCGGTGCTAACCTGAGCCGTGCTATCCTGAGCCGTGCTATCCTGAGCCGTGCTATCCTGGTCGGTGCTGACCTGAACCGTGCTAACCTGATCGGTGCTCACCTGGGCGGTGCTGACCTGATGGGTGCTAACCTGAGCCGTGCTAACCTGATCGGTGCTAGCCTGAGGGATGCTGACCTGAGGGATGCTGACCTGATGGGTGCTGACCTGAGCGATGCTGACCTGCTCGGTGCTAACCTGGAAGGTACGAAAATGCCCGAAGGCTGGGAATTTAGTGTCAGAGCTCGTTAATCAGCAGAGAACCTTGTCTATGACTGTCTGCTCGTTGAATTAATCCTTTCATATACCCTAAACTAAGGAGAAGACTATGGCTGATCCATCCGATCTAATGAAGGCGATGCGCCGTGATAAAAACCTGATGGATGCTGACCTGAGCGATGCTGACCTGAGGCATGCTGACCTGAGGCGTGCTATCCTGAGGGATGCTGACCTGAGCGGTGCTAACCTGAGCGGTGCTAACCTGAGCGGTGCTATGCTGATCCGTGCTAACCTGAGCGGTGCTAACCTGAGGGATGCTGACCTGAGCGGTGCTCACCTGAGGCGTGCTAACCTGAGCCATGCTGACCTGAGCGGTGCTGACCTGAGCGGTGCTGACCTGAGCGGTGCTAACCTGGAAGGTACGAAAATGCCCGAAGGCTGGGAATTTAGTGTCAGAGATAGTTAATCATTTCTGAAGCATTCGATCAAAATCTGGCGTTGCTGAGTAGCGGTATGATTTGGCAAAATTCTCAACCAGTTTTCAGAGCTTTTAGCAATCAACTCATTCTTTGAATCGGCAACGCTTGTCTCAAACTTATTGGAAACGACTATAACAGCGACATCTCGTCCGAGCTGCCATTTCCTACCACTTTTTATTAAAAAAGTCAATAGATTAAATATTAATTTTTGTAAAGAAAAGCCTGAGCAGTTACTCAGAAAGCTCTTTACCATCTGTTACAAAATATGGCAAGATATTTATCGAATTGTGTCAAAACCCAGAGTAAATACTCACTTGGGTTACATTTTCTGATACAAAACAGAAACATATATCTAAATACCTTAAACAAAGGGCGATCGTCATCTGATGACGAAAATCACTTCATACCAGACTCAGCAATCATAAGGAGAACCATCATATATGTTCACTCACGTCAAGTCCACCATTCGTCATATAGTTCCTGACGCGTTGAATGGTCGATCGCTGGTCAAGGTGGTCTATGTCGTGCTAGAACCTCAGTACCAAAGTGCGCTGAGTAGTGCGGTCAGGGAAATCAACGCTAACAACCCGAAACTAGCGATCGAAATTAGTGGTTATTTAATCGAAGAACTGCGCGATGGGGAAAATTATCGCAATTTTCAGGAGGATGTAGCCAAGGCTAATATTTTCATCGCTTCTCTCATTTTTATCGAAGATTTAGCCGATAAAGTGGTGGCCGCTGTCGGTCCCCATCGGGATAAATTAGATGCGGCGATCGTCTTTCCCTCTATGCCCCAGGTAATGCGCTTAAATAAGTTAGGTTGCTTTTCCATGGCACAATTGGGACAGTCTAAGAGTGTCATCGCTAACTTCATGAAAAAGCGCAGGGAAAACTCTGGCGCTGGTTTCCAAGATGCGATGTTAAAGTTATTGCGAACTTTACCGCAAGTCCTGAAATATCTCCCTATGGAAAAAGCTCAGGACGCACGCAACTTTATGTTAAGTTTCCAGTATTGGCTGGGAGGTTCCGCAGAAAATTTAGAGAATTTCCTGTTAATGTTGGCCGATAAGTACGTCTTTGATAACAAGGATGACAGTGTAGTTTACAAAGAACCGGTAGTTTATCCGGATATGGGTATCTGGCATCCTTTATCCCTGAAAATGTTCGAGGATGTCAAGGAATACTTCGCTTGGTACAATAACCGCAGTGATATTGCTGATGACCTCAAAGACCCCTTAGCTCCCTGTGTGGGCTTAATTTTACAGAGAACTCACCTCGTTACTGGTGATGACGCTCATTATGTCGCTCTCGTGCAGGAATTCGAGTCTATGGGTGCGCGAGTCCTTCCCGTTTTTGCTGGGGGATTAGATTTTTCTAAACCGGTAGAAGAATACTTCTGGGATAAAAGCTTAAAAGGAGTGGAAGCGGTTGCTATCGTTGATACGGTAATTTCCCTGACGGGATTTGCTTTAGTGGGGGGTCCAGCGCGACAAGATCATCCGAAAGCGATAGAATCCTTAAAACGTCTCAATCGTCCCTATATGTGCGCGTTACCGCTAGTTTTCCAAACTACTCAGGAATGGGAAGAAAGCGATTTGGGGTTACACCCGATTCAAGTGGCGCTACAGATTGCTATTCCGGAATTAGACGGTGCGATCGAACCTATTATATTATCGGGCCGGGATGGGGCGACGGGTAAAGCGATCGCTTTACAGGATCGGGTAGAAGCGATCGCTCAACGGGCGCTAAAATGGGCTAACCTAAGAAAGAAACCGAAACTGAATAAAAAGGTCGCCATCACCGTCTTTAGTTTCCCCCCCGATAAAGGGAATGTGGGAACCGCAGCCTATCTAGATGTGTTCGGTTCTATCTACGAGGTGATGCAAGCGTTACAAAATAACGGTTATGACTTGCAGGACTTACCCGCATCTCCCAAAGAACTGATGGAAGCGGTAATCCATGATGCTCAAGCACAGTACCATAGTCCGGAGCTAAATATCGCCTATCGGATGTCTGTACCTGAATACGAGCGTTTAACCCCCTATTCTGTCCGTTTGGAGGAAAATTGGGGACCACCACCTGGACACCTCAACAGTGATGGACAAAATCTATTAATCTACGGGAAAGAGTTCGGTAATGTCTTTATCGGGGTTCAACCTACCTTCGGTTATGAGGGGGATCCGATGCGTCTGCTCTTTTCTCGTTCTGCTAGTCCTCACCACGGTTTTGCGGCCTACTATACCTATCTCAATCAAGTCTGGAAAGCAGACGCGGTTCTCCATTTTGGCACCCACGGATCCCTAGAATTTATGCCGGGGAAACAGATGGGAATGTCTGGGGAATGCTACCCCGATAACCTCATCGGGATGATTCCCAATCTCTACTATTATGCCGCTAATAACCCCAGCGAAGCGACGATCGCTAAACGTCGTAGTTATGCGGAAACTATCTCCTATCTCACTCCCCCCGCAGAAAATGCCGGACTCTACAAAGGGTTAAAAGAACTAAGCGAGTTGATCGGTTCCTACCAAACCCTGAAAGATAGTGGGCGTGGGGTGCAAATTGTCAATACCATTGTCGATAAATGTTTATTAGTCAATCTCGACAAAGATATAAGTTTACCTGATGAGGATACGGCCCATCTCAGTCAAGAGGAACGGGATAATATTGTCGGTTCGGTCTATCGCAAACTGATGGAAATTGAATCGCGCTTGCTTCCCTGCGGACTGCACGTTATTGGGAAACCCCCCTCGGCGCTGGAAGCGGTGGCAACTTTGGTCAATATTGCCAGTTTAGACCGGGAAGAGGACGATTTACTTTCCTTACCCCGGATTATTGCTAACAGCATCGGCCGGGATCTAGAGGAAGTTTATCGCAATAGCGATCGAGGTGTGCTGGAGGATGTGGAACTACTGCAAAACATCACCCTCGCGACTCGCGCTGCCGTCGCAACTTTAGTCGAGTCCCAAACCGACGGGTCAGGTCGGGTATCGATGCTTTCTAAGCTGAATTTCTTGAATATAGGCAAGAAATCGCCTTGGATCGAAACTTTACGGTCGATGGGTTATCCACAAGTTGATCCGGTGGCGTTAAAACCCCTGTTTGAATACCTAGAATTCTGTTTAGAACAGGTCTGTGCCGATAATGAATTGGGGGCCCTATTAAAAGCATTGGAAGGAGAATACGTTCTTCCCGGTCCTGGTGGCGACCCCATCCGTAACCCCGGAGTTTTACCGACGGGTAAAAATATCCACGCTTTAGATCCCCAGTCTATCCCGACCCTAGCGGCAGTAAAATCGGCTAAAATCGTGGTGGATCGTCTGTTAGAACGGCAAAAACTGGATAATGGTGGTAAATATCCTGAAACTATCGCTTGTGTTCTCTGGGGAACGGATAATATCAAAACCTATGGGGAATCCCTAGCACAAATTCTCTGGATGGTGGGGGTTCGTCCTCTTCCCGATGCTTTGGGACGGGTGAATAAACTGGAATTGATTCCCCTAGAGGAGTTAGGAAGACCGCGCATTGATGTGGTGGTCAATTGTTCTGGTGTTTTCCGGGATTTATTTATCAATCAGATGAATTTGCTTGACCAAGGGGTAAAAATGGCCGCGGAAGCAAATGAACCGGTAGAGATGAATTATGTCCGCAAACACGCTATGGAACAAGCAAAAGAAATGGGTTTAACGGTTCGACAGGCAGCCACCCGCATCTTTTCTAATGCTTCTGGTTCTTATTCTTCTAACATCAATCTCGCGGTGGAAAATAGCAGTTGGGAAGATGAAAAAGAGTTACAGAATATGTATCTCAACCGTAAGGGTTTTGCTTTCGATTCTGATAATCCGGGGATGATGGCCGATAATCGTCAGTTGTTTGAAGCATCCTTAAAAACTGCGGAGGCAACTTTCCAAAATTTGGATTCTAGCGAGATTAGTTTAACCGATGTTTCCCACTATTTCGACTCGGACCCGACAAAAGTTGTCGCTAGTTTACGCGATGATGGCAAAAAACCGGCGGCCTATATTGCCGATACTACCACCGCTAACGCTCAAGTGCGTACTTTATCGGAAACCGTGCGCTTGGATACCCGCACCAAGTTACTCAATCCCAAATGGTACGAGGGAATGTTAAGTCACGGTTACGAAGGAGTCCGAGAGTTATCGAAGCGTTTGGTTAATACCATGGGATGGTCGGCAACTGCTGACGCGGTGGATAATTGGGTGTATGAAGATGTCAACACCACCTTTATTCAAGATGAGGAAATGTGTCAGCGTCTGATGAATCTCAATCCTAATTCTTTCCGCAAGATGGTGGGAACCCTGCTAGAAGTTAATGGTCGCGGTTACTGGGAAACTTCTCAAGAGAATTTAGACCGCTTACAGGAACTTTATCAAGAAGTGGAGGACCGTATCGAAGGAATCGAGTAGAATAGATAGATAAGACTTGAGAGACTGGCTAATTACCGGTCTCTTGAGTTTTGAACAAAGATGAAAAATAACTTTTGGGGGTTAATTTGGTCTAGTTTTAACGAAATTCAAGGGGTTTTACTCGGTCTTCTTGGATTTTTAGGAGGTATTGCCTTAATTCGTTATCCATTCAATACTTCTATTCCTCTAGATCTAGTAATTATTGTCAGTTTCTTCACCCTACTGTTTATAGCCACTTTGTTAGGTGCTGTTAACACACTTCTTAGACAGAAGCAAAAATTAGAGGCAGAAGTTAAGCAACTTCAGGAGGTAAACCAAAAGCTAGAGACTGAAATTAAACAGCGCATTATCCCTAAAATTCTAAGAGTTCAAAAGAACGCAAACAATAATATTCTATGCTTACTCGAAGCCTCCAATTTATTTGCGTATGATATCTATATTTCTTTCTACTACACGGATGATGACGGGTTTGAAAATTTAATTGGAATAGGTTTCGTAAACGTGATCCAAAATGATGGAAAAATACAAGCTATTCTAAATCAGCCGTCTCCTAACTATCAAAATATTATCGATGCCCTAGATGGAAACGATCCCAAATTAATTGAAAAAATAATCATCAAGCCTAGCAGTCCTAGAAATTTCAATACCGGTCAACCCTAGAAGAAACATGGAAAACCTAACTGAAACGACATTATTATCGCCTAAAGGTACATTCCCCGCCCAGATAGTTAATATCCTTGATCCGTATCGATTAGTCATGAATCGAGGCGAACGAAATAGAATTCAAGTGGGTCGCCGAGTATTGATATATGGGATAAGCGAGGAAGAAATTATAGACCCTAATACGGGAGAATCTTTAGGGTTTCTCGAATTAGTAAGAGGTACGGGAAGAATTATTTTGGTTCAAGATAAAATATCTATTATAGAATCAGACAAAAAGCCAGACATAGATTTAAATAAACTTTATTATTTGATCAGAGAATATCATTTGCTGCAACCTAGAGACTTGTCTGAATTATCTTATATCCCCCCCTTGACTCCTTCTGGAATTGAATACTTAGCAAAGAAAGAGTTACAGTCAACGAGAGAAAGAGAGTTAAAATCAATGATTGATAAATTAGGAAAAAGACTACCGTTTGAAAATCCTCAAGTTGGCGATCTAGTCAAGCCTATTTAATCGTTATAATCAAAAATTAGTCCAGTTGTGCATTTTATTCAGCAAAAAAAGGATTAAGAGGGTTTCTGTAATTCCAGATTTACCCGGATGTATGAGTCAGGGTGAAACTTGAGAAGAAGTGATTATTAATATTGAAGAAGCGAGCGAATTTGGATAGAGACGGTTTATTTTGGTAGCTCTTTTTGCGTAGGTTGGGTTGAACGAAGTGAAACCCAACAACTGTAATTCCAGATTTACCCGGATGTATGAGTCAGGGTGAAACTTGAGAAGAAGTGATTATTAATATTGAAGAAGCGAGCGAATTTGGATAGAGACGGTTTATTTTGGTAGCTCTTTTTGCGGAGGTTGGGTTGAAGGAAGTGAAACCCAACAACTGAGGGTTTCTGTCGGGTTTCGTAGCCTCAACCCGACCTACGAATTGACATAATCTGAGAAAATTGAAAAAAGTGCCAAGTCAATCTCAGTAACGAGTCGCCATCTAAGAGAGATAAGTGAATACTACCCCAAAAACTGGGTAAAAAGAGGACTTCAAACATTACTGTCCGCAATCACCGAGAACCATTGGCTATTGAGCAGTGATGATTTTCAGGGTTTTCATTTGCAGTTGATTCAATTTCGACAGGACACGACGACGCAAAAAGAACTGTTGTTGTTGCCAGAGAGAAAGGGAACACCATTGATTATAGGCGGGAACACATTCATTCAAGATAAACTGATGCCAACATTGAACAAGATGGCTAATAGTCACGGTTTTCGACCTTTCTTGATAATGAGACTTTATTTGCTGCCTTAAGTAATTGTTGTCCCGCAATTGTTTGAGATAATAAATAATATCATTCTCATTATTAGCAGTAAAGAAATCTAGCTCACTTTTGTACTCTGCTTGAAAAGCGGATTCATTTCCTAAAATGGCAGGAACACCTGCTAACCAGGCATTATACAGCTTAGTGGCGGGTTTCCAAGGATAAGTCTCCTTGGAGTCGAAACAACGAACAGCGACGATTGCATCTGCTTGACGATAATCATGCCAAAACTCATCATTAGTTTGAATGCACCAGTTTAAACCTAAATGATCTACCTGCTGTTTCCATTCCGGTTTGCGTAAGGGGGGAGCTAAATTGTAGGTAATGCCAAAATAAACTACATTTTCAAACCGATCGCCCCGTCGGGGATCGCGAGGAATTAAGCCCGGTTGAGTCCAATGGGGTAAAAAGTATCGCTTACCAGGTAAAAGATATTGATCTGCGGCTATTGATTGTATATAAAGTTGAGAAGCAGTTAATTCCTGTCGATTCTGGACGATATGAATTTGAGCGTAGGGTTGAGGATTTCGATCTCCTTTAACACAAACCAGTAATAACTTGGGATAGGGTTGAAAATCATAAGCTAACGATACTCTATGACTAATTACGATACCTTCTTTAGGGATAGTATCTACTAATTCACAGGGAAAGTTAGATTCGCATAATCGCAAATAAGTTTGTAAAATCCAAGCCCATGAACCTCGACCCTTTCGTAATTGATCGGCGTGATCGGGCAAAGGGTCGGGTCGATCGGAAGCGGGAAGATGAAAATAAATAGGAGGTATTTGCTCGGTCATAATTATATTACTTACGAACTAAGTAGTCATGCAAAATTAATTACCTGCCCGATCGAGCTAAAACCCTTACGGGGCAATGATCGTCATGTGTAAATAATTTTGCCTAGGTACTTAACAAAGTGGCGATTCAGAGCCGAAGTGCAACGAATTCTGAAGCGTGCTTGTAGAATACTTGAGCGGGTGTTTGATAGTCAAGGGGTTTTCGGCGTTGCTGATTTGAGACCTGAATCTTATTTTGTGGGATTTTTAAAACCTAGACCCAAATTAACTTTTGGATACGATGCAGGGTTGGCATTCATACCTTGATTCAGCAACGCCATTTTCTCACTCTCGACTCACAGCGATCGCATTCTGCCGGAATTGAGGGATAACTTTCCCCGGTCTGCAAGCAGGAGGAGACAAAACTGGTTTATGCTAGAAAGGGTTACTCTTAACGTAACTTTACAAAGTCATTGATCGCCCACATTTATGGATTGCATCATCAATCGTCGAGCGCGGTTTTCAGCCAGCCATCGCTATTATCTACCAGAATGGGACGAAGCCGAAAATCAAAGACTTTTTGGTCTTGGTAGCCGTTTTCCCGGTCATGGTCACAATTACGAATTATACGTCTCCCTACACAAAGAACTCAATCCTTATGGCATGGTGGAGAATCTCTCCACCGTTAAACAGGTAATTAAACGAGAGATAACCAGTCAATTAGACTACTCCTATCTCAATCAAGTCTGGCCGGAATTTCAGCAAACCCTACCCACCACAGAAAATATCGCCAGAGTTATCTGGCAAAGATTAGCACCCTATTTACCATTGGTCAAAATTCAACTATTTGAACACCCCGAATTGTGGGCAGAATATCAAGGAAAAGATATGGAAGCAACTTTAACCGTCAAAACCCATTTTAGTGCCGCTCATCGTTTGGCTTTACCGCAATTAACCCTCGAACAAAACTCGGAAATCTACGGCAAATGCGCCAGGGTAAACGGTCATGGCCATAATTATCACCTAGAAGTATCCGTGGCGGGGGAAATCGATCCCCGCACCGGTATGATTGTAGATCTAGGGGATTTACAAAAAGCGATCGATGAATTGGTAGTAGAACCCTTCGATCATGCTTTTTTAAATAAGGATATTCCCTACTTTGCCGAAGTGGTTCCCACTGCGGAAAATATTGCCTTACATATCGCTCAACTATTAGGGGAACGGATCCGCCAATTAGGAGCCGAATTAGATAAAGTTAAACTGATTGAAAGTCCCAATAATTCTGCGGAAATCCACTGTCGTGGTTTGGTTCAAGCTCCCCGACAACTTCTAGAAAAAACCCTGACAGCCGTTTAATTGCCTGTTAGTTAAGGTGATTAGGGTGAGCTATGCTCACCCTGATGGATTTAATTAAACCCTAGTTAAACACTTCTCGCCATCCTCGCTTTCCTTTGCCTTGGCGTAAGGGAGAGGCTAAATCGACAATTTTCTCGAGCAGTTTCGGGGCCAATTTTTGACACCAAAGAGCTAGATGACTTTGCCAACCGACGACAATTTCCGTTTTTTCCCTATTTAACCCGGTAATTAGGGTTTGGGCGACTTCTTCGGCGCTCATCGGTTTTAACCATCGAAATAACTGCAATTCTCGCACCATATCCGTATCGGTTAAAGAGGGTAAGAGGGTGACAACTTTGATGTTATGTTCCCGTAATTCCGACCTGAGAGCTTGACTAAAACCCAAAATGGCAAATTTGGTAGCCGAGTAGGTAGCGAAGCTAGGAGCGGCAATTTTACCCATCATGCTGGAAACATTGACGATGGTTCCCTGCCCCCGAATTGCCATCCGGCGGGCAATTAAGCGAGTAACCGTGTACATGGCCATCAGATTTAAAGATATTTCTGCTTGCACTTGCGAGAATTGCGAGCGTAGAAAGGGGGTTTGATGGGCAATACCGGCACAGTTAACGAGGATATCGATGCCACGGCATTCTTGCCAAACCCGGATAATTGAAGGACTAACAAGGTCATTTTCGGTTAAATCTAGGGCTAAAGGTGTGGCAATGACCCCTAGGGACTCAATTTCTTTGGCTAGTTTTTCTAATCGCTCTTGATCTCTGGCAACAATCACAATTCTGCTTAAACCTTGTCGGGCTAATTCTAAGGCGATCGCTCGTCCAATGCCCCGGGATGCCCCCGTGACTAGGGCTGTTTTTCCCTGTAATTTCATGATCAAACTCCTGTTTTAAGCAACAGTACGGGAATTTATTGGTTTTGCTTCTGAAATCTTTGATTTGTGCATCTATGCCCTACATAAGTAGTGAAGCAATCGAGGGATAGATGGATAGGTTAGGGTGCATGGGATTTTTCCTCCTTCAAAGCGCACTCTTGAACCCACGGTAACAGTTGTCTTTACAAACAGCAATCTTTTTTAACACTTTTTCCCCAAAATCACTCGATCGGATGAACGCTCAGGGTGATCCTCGATCGGATGGAAACCCCAGGGGACTTGCAGATATAGGTAGAGTATGCTGAAAAAGTTTGTTGGTGGGGGCAGGGTGTGGGGTCTGACAGGTGTAGGTATTTTACAACTAAGAGGAAGGGGAGTAGTAAAAAGCATCAACGGGGGTGGGAGGGAAAGAACTCCAACGATGAAGGTGAATCGACAAACCTTTTAGTAAATCAG
>NZ_SFBV01000232.1:0-9370 GCF_007095585.1 Microcystis sp. M_OC_Ca_00000000_C217Col | reverse complement strand
CAGTTATCAGTTATCAGTTATCAGTTATCAGTTATCAGTTATCAGTTATCAGTTATCAGTTATCAGTTATCAGTTATCAGTTATCAGTTATCAGTTATCAGTTATCAGTTATCAGTTAACTGAAAATACTCAATAAAAAAACTAGATGAAAGCAATTATGGTAGTGGGGACAACATCCCACGCGGGTAAATCTTTTTTAACTGCGGCTTTATGTCGTTTATTCAACCGGAAAGGTTGGCAGGTAACACCCTTTAAAGGTCAGAATATGGCCCTTAATGCCTATGTTACCGCCGGAGGGGAAGAAATGGGTCACGCCCAGGCGGTGCAAGCATGGGCCGCGGGGACAATTCCCCGGGTAGAAATGAACCCAATTTTATTAAAACCCCAGGGAAATATGACCTCTCAGGTGATTATTAAAGGTAAGGCTGTTGGTGTCACTACGGCAGCGGATTATTATCAGAATTATTTTGACCAAGGTTGGCAAGCAATTAAAGAATCTTTAGCTAAATTATCGGCAGAATTTGATCTAGTTGTCTGTGAAGGTGCGGGAAGTCCGGCGGAAATAAATCTCAAACATCGCGATTTAACTAATATGCGGGTGGCTAAATATCTCGATGCCGCTACTATTTTAGTGGTGGATATTGATCGCGGGGGGGCTTTTGCTCACGTCGTCGGTACGTTAGAATTATTAGAACCGGAGGAAAGAGCTTTAATTAAAGGTATTGTGATCAATAAATTTCGCGGACAAAAATCTCTCTTAGATTCAGGGATTACTTGGCTAGAAGATTATACAAAAATTCCCGTGTTGGGAGTTCTTCCCTATAGTGATATCTTTTTAAGTGCCGAGGATTCTCTTAGTTTACTCGATCGCCCCGCCCAAAAACCTAAAGCTGAACTAAATATCATTGTCATTCGTCTGCCTCATATCGCTAATTTTACTGATTTTGACCCTCTCTGTGGTGAAGCAACGGTTAATGTCCGTTATCTAGAATTACAGGAATCTTTAGGTGATCCCGATGGGGTAATTATCCCTGGCTCTAAAACCACTGTTGCTGATTTAATTGCTCTTAATCAAAGTGGTATGGCTAATCAATTACAAGCCTATCACCAAAGGGGAGGTATTATCTTTGGCATCTGTGGTGGTTTGCAAATGTTAGGGCGATTAATCCTGGATCCTGACCATCGAGAAGGTCCCGACAGTGAGGCAGCTGGCTTAAATTTACTGCCGTTAAAAACGGTAATTACTGACGAAAAAATTACCCGTCAACGACAAGTTTTATCCAATTATCCCCAAGGGGGTTTACCAGTAACAGGATACGAAATTCACCAGGGAATAAGCGAATGGGAAAGTGAATCAGGTTATCAAAAAATGTTCGAGGAAGATGCTAGTCTAGGAATTGTCAATGATTCTCTGTCAATTTGGGGCTGTTATTTACATGGTATCTTTGATAATGGTTCTTGGCGAAGAACTTGGTTAAATCATCTACGTCAGCGTCGCGGTTTATTGTCTTTGCCTACGGGAATTGCTAACTATAGTGAACAAAGAGAAATAACCCTCGATACTATGGCTAATTTATTGGAAGAACATTTAAATCTTACACCTATTTTTGCTCATTTGTAAGGAAAAATTATGACTATTTCAGTGCGTTTTTTACCCGATGATATCATCATAGAAGCGGAAACTGGAGAACTATTATTAGATGTAGCCAAAAAAGCGGGAATTGACATTCCTACTGGCTGTTTAATGGGTTCCTGTCACGCTTGTGAAGTAGAATTAGATGATGGTACTCAAATTTGTAGTTGTATTACTGGTATCCCCAGCGATCGAGATTCTTTAACTGTTCATTTATACTCCGATCCGCTTTGGTAGTTGCTCCCTCGGATTTAGTCAAACTTGGGAATAATCCAAGCTGCTATAATAGCCAATAAAACAACAATTTCTAAGACTTTATATAAGTTAAGAGATTGTAGCCACTGAAAACTATTGGCTAGACGCAAACTTAACCCCCATTGACGTAATTGAGATAACCATAATTTCGGGCTATCTTGTTCACGAAAACCCCATTTAAGGATAGACAATAACAGGGGAACTCCCCCCACTTTAGCAGTCATGAGCAGGTGCAGCACCAGACATACTGCCATAATTAACCAACTGAGCAAATGGGCATAATACCAAAAGTGATTTAATTCCCCTTCTGGTAGCCATTTGGAATCCATCATCCGGCCACTATACAAAGCAAAAGTTAGGGCAAAAAGAGTCAAAGTATTGACTAAACGATGGAGACTATACCACCAAATCGGCTTACCAAATTGGGTTAATTTGTTAAGAGAATCACTTTGAATTAATCTTTTGTTGCCCCGACGAAAAGCATAGATAGCAAAAACGGGAAAGATAATCAGAGTATAGAGGCCAAAAGTGCCATGAATACTTTCAATTTCTTGATATTCTGGTAAGGGCAGTTTTAACCAACGACCGTCAAAAGTATCATAGGTCCAATAGGCCGTAACCATGGCGGCAATGAGGGCAATTCCCGTGAATCCGTGCAGAATTCGCAGTAAAAGAGGTTGATAAGGTTGATTAGTTTTCATGAACTCGATCGATACAATAGGGTATGTAAACTTGCCCAGATACTATGTTAACTAATCCTTGGCTCGTCGCTATTCTTCTCAATACCGTCCTCCTCGGAATCGCTGCAATTGCGCCAAAAAAGCTCTTAACTCGGATGGGTTATCTCCATGCTTGGGTTCTAGGGGTAATTGTCTGGGGAAGCTTGGAATGGCGCGGTTATCTAATTGTTTTATTCTATTTCCTCGTCGGTTCTACTGTCACCCGCATCGGTTTAGCGCGCAAGGAAGCGGAGGGAATTGCCGAAAAAAGAGCGGGGGTACGCGGTCCAGAAAATGTCTGGGGTTCCGCTTTAGCGGGGGCAATTTGCGCTATCCTAAGTCTTTTTGCCGCTTCTCCCTGGGATTGCCTCTTAATACTCGCTTATGTGGCTAGTTTTAGCACCAAATTAGCCGATACTACTGCCAGTGAGGTGGGTAAAGCTTACGGTAAAACTACTTATCTAATCACTAATTTTAAATCCGTCCCCCGGGGAACAGAAGGTGCTGTTAGTTTGGAAGGAACGCTCGCTGGTTTGCTGGCAGCCACGGCGATTTCCCTGTTAGCATGGGCTATCGGTGCGATCGATCTTATCGGTGTGTTATGGTGTGTAATTGCGGCATTTATCGCCACCAATATCGAAAGTCTCATCGGCGCTACCCTACAAACCCGCTTTCTGTGGTTAACTAATGAATTGGTCAATGTGATCAATACGGTTATCGGTGCGATCGTGGCTATACTGTTAAGCTTGCTCTGGTCTTTCCGCTAAAGTTAAGTGACTAAAAAAATTTTTCAGAGAATATCTATGCTAAAGTGGCGTTTTTGTGCATTGTCCCTGCTGTTACTGCTAATTACTGCCTGTGGGACGGAAAATCAATCTAATTCTAGTTCTAACACCGCAAGTAGTCCCGATGCTGGCCGCTTGCAAACGGTGAAAAATCGCGGTAAGTTAATTTGTGGCATTAACGGAGAAGTGTCGGGGTTCAGCTTTGTTAATGAAAAAGGCGAATATTCGGGCTTAGATGTGCAAATTTGCCGAGCTATCGCTGCGGCTCTCTTTGATGATCCCTCTAAAGTCGAATATCGTAAACTTAGCCCCCAAGAGAGATTTACTGCCGTACAGACGGGAGAAGTGGATATCCTCAGTCGCAACACCACCTGGACGATTAACCGGGATACCGCCCTGGGGATGGAGTTTATCACCCCGGTTTTCTATGATGGTCAGGGAATTATGGCCACGAAAGCCAGTAATATTAAGAAATTAGAAGATTTAAGCGGAAAGTCCATTTGTGTGCTGTCGGGAACCACCACGGAACAAAATCTGGCCGATGCCATGGCAAAAGCGGGAGTTCAAGGTTATAAACCGATCGTTTCCGATGATGTGGAGGCCTTATATACAGCTTATCAGGCGGGGCGTTGTCAGGCTGTCACTTCCGATCGCTCCCAATTGGTGGCCCGGCGATCGGTTTTTCCCCGACCGCAGGATCATCAATTATTAGAAGTGGTAATATCTAAGGAACCTTTGGCCCCGGCCGTGGCCGATGGTGATCCCGCTTGGTCGAATGCCGTCCGCTCGATCGTTTTTAGTTTAATTCAAGGGGAAGAATTCGGGATTAACTCCCAAAATATTGCCACTTTTGCCGACAGCAAAGACCCCAGTATTCGGCGCTTTTTGGGTATTGATGAGAAGTTAGGTGAAGATATGGGTTTACCCAATGATTTTGCCCAAAGAGTCTTAAAACAGGTGGGTAATTACGGTGAAATTTATGATCGTGAAATCGGTAAACCCCTGCAACTCGATCGAGGTTTAAATAATCTTTGGACAAAGGGGGGTTTATTGTATTCTCCTCCTTTTCGTTAGTTTTAAGATTGTGTTTCCTGACGGGGAATATAGACCCCTATGGCCGCTGGAATAACTCGAAATATGGCGGGAGTAGTGCTAGTAATTTCGCCATCGGTGTTGATACTATGGGGTTTACGAGTCTCAATTTGAATTTCTTTGCCGTTAAGAGTTCTCACCCAAGATAATAAACCCTGTTGTCCTCGTGGTAATGTCCATAAAAGCGGGAAAATTTGCCACCAGTGTTCAATTTCTAGGCTATATAAATCTAACCTTTGATCGTCGATTTGGGCATCATGAGCGATCGGCATTCCTCCCCCATAATAACGACCATTTCCGATCGCTATTTGTAGGGTTTTAACTTTGATATTTTGGCCATCAATACCGATCATAGCGGTAAAAGGACGAGTTTTACTTAATACCTGTAAAGCTGTCCAAGCGTAGGCCAAAATCCCCAAACGTCGCTTTAAACCCTTGTTCAGTTTTTGGGTAATTTTCACACTTAATCCTAAACTAGCCACGTTGAAAAAGTATTTATTATTTACCCAACCTAGATCGATATATTTTAAATTACCTTCCGCAATAATTCGACAGGCTTCGGCAATAGAATTCGGTATCCCTAAAGTCCGGGCTAAATCATTAGCCGTTCCCAGAGGTATAATGCCTAAAGGCAGTTGAGTTTCTACCAACATATCCGCCATAGCATTAAGAGTCCCATCGCCACCACCGACAATAACTAAATCAATACTAGAGCGATATTTTTCCAGCAAAAAAGGTATATCTTCTACCTTTTTCAAAGGGACGCTGATAATTTCAAAATCCCAATTATTGAGCAGATCAACAGTTTGAGCAAAGTTTTCTTTACCCTTGCGCGAGTGACGATTGATTAGTAGTAAAGCTCTTTTAGTCATAGGTAAGTTTCTCAGCAGTGCAGGGATAAAGGTTATGTAATTAGGAGTTGCTGAATAAATGTGAAATATAGACGAGGTAAGGGTTTTAGTGGCTGGTTTTGCGAAACAGGTGCAAGTCCTTTAGGGGCGAAGCATTCGGGCATAACCTATCGCTGAAACCGTAGATTTTCTATCCGAATCCTTCGCCCTTATTTTTTCAGCAAACCCTAATTAAATCAGAAAAAATATCAGGTGATTGTCAATAATTTAGCCCCATTGATCACTAAATTTTAGTTAATAGCCCTTTCTTCGAGAAAATGTTCTACCATTGCCTCTAGGTATGATAGCAAATTCAGACCCTTCAAGGCCATGAAACGAAGATAATGGCAGACAATTACTTGATTTTACTGATAACGGGCGTTTTTTCGGGCTTATTAGCGGGTTTATTCGGTATTGGGGGTGGCACTATCTCCGTGGCGATCCTGTTAAATTTGGGCCACAGTTACGGGGAATCGGTGGCTACCAGCAGTTTAGCGATCGTTTTCACTTCCCTAGGAGGTACGCTCCAAAATTGGCGATTAGGTTCCCTCAAATGGCAGCGAGTTCTCCTCTTAGGTTTACCCGGGATTTTTACGGCATTTATCGGGGTCTATCTGGTCAAATATAGCCCCAAACACCTCCTAGAAGCGGCTTTTGGTTGTTTTTTACTGCTCAATATCTATTTAACCAATCTCAAGCAAAATTTAAGCCAAAAAGAGCCAGTTTCTGCCATTAGATTGAATCCTAATCTAGCCTGTCTGCTAACCGGAGGAATCGCTGGATTTCTAGCCGGTATTTTCGGAATTGGCGGTGGGGCGATCATGGTGCCACTACAAATGATTTTTTTGGCAGAAAAGATCAAAATCGCCATTGTCACCAGTTTAGGTGTGGTTTTACTCAATTCGATCGCCGCCTGTTTCGCTCATGCCCAAGCCAGTTATATTCTTTATCTACAAGGGATTATTTTAGGTATCGGTGGTTCCCTAGGTGTACAAGTAACCACTCGTTTTTTACCGAAATTACCGGATCGATTGGTGCGGATTACTTTTTATATTTTTCTGCTACTGATGGCCATTTATTTCTTCATCCGCGCTTGCTCTTAGACCGCATCAACGGACTCGTTAAATCTCAACTTTCTAACCTTTCTAGTCTCTCCCTGATTGGCTTTTTCCGTGTTCATCAATAAAAAACGGAGAATACTTGACAAATTCGGGGGGGGGAGAATAAAGGAGACATAATTTTAGATGCCTATTGTGGGTGTGGAACGACTCCATCAAGTGGTTATTTATCTAAGGAAAAGTGACTCCCCCAAAGTCCGACAGAATGATTATAAACAAGGGAAAACCTCTCATCAATTTGAAGTGATTAGACTCTGGGAACAACCCTCGGAACCCCTATTAAAGGCTCCCGGACTGTTTCCTTTTGCCATACTTGCTCAAGCTGAGAAACAAGAAAACTTACTGCGGCAAATTGCCCAAGAAATCGAGCAAATCAGCGATAGTCGAGAACAAAGTAATCTGGCTGCATCTACCGCAATTCTAGCCGGGTTAGTATTAGAGAAAGACATCATTCAACGATTATTGAGGAAAGACATCATGAAAGAATCAGTTATCTATCAAGAAATCTGGTCGGAAGGTTTACAAGAGGGACGACAAGAGGGACGACAAGAGGGACGACAAGAGGGACGACAAGAGGGACGACAAGAGGGAGAAGCTAACCTCGTTTTACGTCAATTAAATCGGCGTATAGGGGACATTTCTCCAGAATTACTGCCCAATATCCGCAGTCTTGACCTAGAACAGTTAGAAAACTTGGGAGAAGCTTTGTTAGATTTTCAGTCACTACAAGATTTAGAAGAATGGCTGGAAAATTGTCGAGTCAGTTAGTACAAATAAACTAAATACTGTCTCTCTATTAGTCACATCTTTCCTAACATAAAATTTGACGAAAAGAGAAAAGTGTGCGGGATAGCTCAAGGGAGTTTTATAAGGATTGTATAAGCCAGCGCAAGAGGGCAAAATCTTGATAAACTGAGGGGATAACTATCGCAGACCATCCCCATGACCACTCACTTTATTAGTGCCGAAATCGACCTAGAGGAAACCCCGCAACAACTGCAGCAAGAAATCGAAAAAGAATTAGCCAAACGCGGTGAACCCTTGCGTTGGGCAATCACAGAAGTGGATAGCGAGAATAATCAAGTCAAAGTCGAAGCGATTGTCACCACTGCCTCGTGAATTCCCGTCCCTATACCGCCGTACTAATTATTCCCACCGGCATCGGGGCAGCGATTGGCGGTTATGCTGGGGATGGCATTCCCGTGGCCAGAGCGATCGCCCAAGTTTGCGATCGCCTAATTACCCATCCCAATGTCCTCAACGGCGCACAACTGTACTGGCCTCTGGACAACACCTATTATGTGGAGGGTTACGCTTTAGATCGTTTTGCCCGGGGGGATTGGGGATTAAGTCCCGTCCATCAAAATCGCATCGGGTTACTATTCGATCGCGCCATTGAATTTGACCTCTTGCAAAGACACCTTCAGGCTGCCGATGCTGTCCGGGCCACCCTAGGCTTAGATCTGACCGATTACGTTATCACCGATGCCCCCTTAAATGTGCAGTTGCGAGAGGCAGCCTCTGGGGCCAGTTGGGGAACAATTGGTAATCCCGACAGCTTGCTGCGGGGAGCAGAAAAACTGATTAACCAGGGCCGGGCGGAAGCGATCGCCATTGTTGCCCGTTTTCCCGACGATCCCGATAGCATTGCCCTGGCTAATTATCGCCATGGTCAGGGGGTGGATCCCCTTGCCGGGGCCGAGGCGGTAATTTCCCATCTGGTGGTCCGACAATTCCAAATACCGGCAGCCCACGCTCCCGCTTTAAGTCCGCTGCCCCTCGATCCGCAACTTTCCCCCAAGGCCGCGGCCGAAGAAATCGGTTATACTTTTTTACCCTGCGTTTTGGTGGGTTTAAGTCGCGCCCCCCAATTGGTCAAGCAGCCCAGTCCCGATGCTATTTGGAGCCGGGAGGTGGACGCGCTGATCGTTCCCGCCAGTGCCTGCGGCTCTAGCACAGTTTTTAGTTTTTGTCAAGAAAAAACTGTACTGATTGCTGTTGGGGAAAATAGTACAAGAATGAAGGTGGCCCCGGAACCTCTAGGGGTGAAAGCAATTAGGGTACACTCGTATATGGAGGCGATCGGTGCGATCGTTTGTCAACGGGCCGGGGTTAACCTAGCATCTCTTCGCCCTACTTTAAACTCTTTACGCTGTTTATCCGAGAATCCGTGACTAATTCCCCTAATTCCGAATTTGATCCCCTGACACGCACACAAGTCCTCACCATTATGGCGGTAACGGCGATTATCTTGCTGGTAGTCGCCAAAGTTTGGCAATATTTCGGTGCGATCGCTATTCCCGCCATTCGCTGGACTCTCCCGGATTTCTTGTTCGGATTAGCCTTAGCGGGGGCAATTAGTGGAATTAGTGGGCTTCTCTATCGTTTTTGGTCTAGTTATCGCCATAGTGCTAACGCTTACTTACAATTAGTCATTAAACCTTTAGCTTGGCCTGATTTAATTTGGATTGGATTACTGCCGGGGTTAAGTGAAGAATTATTATTTCGCGGGGTAATTTTGCCAGCTTTAGGCTTAAATATCTTTGGTTTAACCGTTTCTAGTCTAATTTTTGGTATCCTCCATTTTAGCGGTTCCCAACAATGGCCCTATGTTATCTGGGCAACTGTTGTCGGTTTTGCCCTCGGTTATACCGTCATCATCACCAGTAATTTATTAATCCCGATCCTCGCTCATGTTATCACCAATCTCCTCGCTAGTTTTCTCTGGAAATTACAGCATAGTAATCAGTAATCAGTTATCAGTTATCAGTAATCAGTTATCAGTTATCAGTGGGTAAGTTATCAGTGATCAGATTTGAGTTTTAAGTGAGCAGTATTAAATAGAAGTTTCCTACTGTCTTTTCACTGATTACTGTTT
>NZ_SFBV01000231.1:0-15972 GCF_007095585.1 Microcystis sp. M_OC_Ca_00000000_C217Col | reverse complement strand
GGGACTAACAACTTCCATACCAAAGCGTTGTCTGAGAATCGTTTCCATTGAGGGAAGGGCAAGTCCTTCGGTAAAGCTGCCGAATTTGGCACCAAGTCCCCCAATTTGTTTGCCCAGTTCTTTGAGTTGTTTGTCAGTTTCCTTGAGTTGTCGGTCAGTTTCTTTTTGAGCGGCAGTTAATTCGGCTAAGAGTCGCCATACATCTTCGGATGTGGTTGCCATAGATAAATTTTTCCTTCTGCTCTGGTCTATTGCTATTTTAGTCAATTGCGCCGATACTTCCTAATTTTTAACCCGCAATGATGTCTTTTTTGTCCAGTACATCTTATCCCATTTTAGATGAGCTTACCCTAGCAACCTTAAGCGAACACTACCGTGCGATTAGCGTAAACCAAAACGCGATTTTGCAAGTGTAAACGTACCGCTCGCGCTAACACCACCCTTTCTAAATCCTTACCTTGACGAATTAAATCTCCTACGGTATCGCGATGGCTAACTCTGACCACATCCTGCTCGATAATTGGCCCCTGATCGAGATCGGCAGTGATATAATGGGCGGTGGCTCCAATAATTTTTACCCCTCGATCGTAAGCCCGTTGATAGGGATTAGCTCCGGCAAAAGCCGGTAAAAAAGAATGATGAATATTGATAATATTGGGGAAAAAGTTAATAAAATCTGGAGTGAGAACCTGCATATATTTAGCTAAAATCACTAAATCTATCCGGTATTCCCGCAGTAACTCTAATTGTCTGGCTTCCTGTTCAATCTTGGTTTCGGCGGTAATGGGAAGATGATGAAACTCAATACCGAATTGATTGGCAACTGAGTGTAATTCTGGATGATTGCTAATAATTAAAGGAATTTCTGCCCTAATTTCTCCCCCGTGTTGTCGCCATAATAAATCGAGGAGACAATGATCCTGTTTTGTCACCCAAATAGCTAGACGCGGGACAGTATCGGAAAAATGCAAAGACCAACTAGCCTGCAAAGGTTTGGCAATAGCGGCGAAAGCTGGTTCGATCATCCCACGGGGTAAATTAAACCCTTCTAATTGCCATTCTATCCGCATCAGGAACAATCCCGCCGAAAAATCCGTGTGTTGGTCAGCGTGGATAATATTGCCGCCATTAGCGTAGATAAAATTAGCGATTTTCGCCACTAGACCAATCTGGTCAGGACAAGAAATTAACAAGGTTGCAGTGGCAGCAGTCATAAATTATCGGCGGCAAGAATTGACTTTTTCTATCCCTAATTTATTACAATTTTAGGCACTTCGTCCCTTTGATACACAAAAAAGATCGTTTGTCAATAGCGATCGCCGATTAAATTCCTGGTTAGACTGATAGGCTATTCCCTTGCTCAGAAGTGGCAAAATGCCGCTCGATTAGGGAGGGGACATCTTGGGGAGCTACCTGATTATAATGCTTTTTATCGGGCATAACCACCAGATTCGGGCCTTTTTTGCACTGTTTTAAACAGCCGGTTAATTTAATATTCACCGCTTCTCCCAGTCCTTTTTCCTCTAAACCACTCTCCAACCTTTGGCAAACTCTCGCACCGCCATTTTTCCAACAATCAGACTTCTGACAGATTAAGACGGTGGCTTTTTTCGCTTTTGCCGGGGCGACTTCTGGGGTTTTTTCGCCAGATAAATGCTCGATCCCTAGTACCCTCAGTTTTAATTTTCCCTTTTTTGAACAAAGACTACTTTCTCCCGTCACTTTTAGCCATGAGTGGAGAGCAATATTGAGAGGTATGTGGTCTCGCAGTGTTTTTTCGGGCTTAAACCAATATTCTCGTTTATCAACACTGATTCTCAGGTATTTTACCTTATATCCGTCCTTGAGGACAAAACCGAGGAATTGACCGACCACTTGAAAGGGAACCATGCTAGTTACAGATTTTGACATACTTTCTCACTTTTTACTCTCAGATTGCTAATTTTTCTCAAGGATTATGCCTGCCAACAGGTTTCTAGCCAAGCGATTAAACAGCCTCGGGAGGCCTCCACCTGTCGCAGGACAATCCACAGCTATAAAAGTTGAGCGGAGGCATCAATGCGAACCGGCAAAAGCTGATGGAGCGAGCATTGACATTCAATGTTTAGGGCCTGCATCTGGTGGTAAACCTGCCAGGGATCCCAAGCACTAAGATTGAAGATTTTCTCACCTTCCGATGGCCATTTGTCTATACTCATGGGGCTTTTAATTGAGAACTATTAGCAATATAACTCTAGGCTGATGTTCTCAGTATAACCAACAACTGCAAATAATTATCAATAACCTGAAGAAAAAAAGTTACCCGGTAGCGGCGATCGGCTAAAATCTTGCTATTGTTGCCTTGTCCGCTTTGCCGATCCCGGAATCGCTACCGCCTAGAATTGTCAAAGAGATAAAAATGGAGATAACAAGATTTATTGACGAAAATTATGGATAAAAAAGCTCAAAAAACCGATAATTCAGCAATTCTCTATTTTGATGGTGGTTCTCGCGGCAATCCGGGGAGAGCAGCCGGTGCAGCGGTAATAGTTTTAGCCGAGGGTAATTCCTTGACCACGACTAGATATATGGAGAGAGCCACTAATAACGAGGCCGAATACACGGGATTGATTATTGGATTGGAAAAAGCCCAAGAATTAGGCTTAAAAAGCCTAGAAATTCGCGGAGACAGTCAATTAGTCATCAATCAAGTTAAGGGAGACTGGAAGGTAAAAAGCGATAGTTTACGTCCCTTTTATCAGCGTGCTTGTCAATTAGTTGCCCGATTCGATCGCATTAGCTGGCGCTGGATTGAACGAGCTAAAAATAGTTTGGCTGACGCTGCTGCCAATCATTGTATGGATGCGGCGAAAAAATCGCCAGAAAAACCAAAGGAAGGCGAAACTAATCTCGATATTCTGCTCCAATCCCTGAAACCAGTCCTAAATACCGAAGAATTCGTTTTTTCTTCCCTAACAGCAACAGGACTAGAACAGCTACAATTAACCCCTATCTGCCAATTTCAGGAAGAGGAAGGCATAACGGTGATTATTCCCCGTCAGCAAGCCGATCGGACGGGCTTGCAGTACAAATATATTTATAGACAAATTACTCTTTCTGTGCATTCTAGTTTAGCGGCGGTGGGATTTTTAGCGGTAATTAGCGAGAAACTGGCCGCAGCAGCAATTAGCGTCAATGTCATTTCTGGTTATTATCACGATCATTTATTTATCCCTAGGGATAGGGTGACAGAAGCGATGGCTATTCTCGAAGAAATTAGCCGCTCATAACAGTTATCAGTTATCAGTTATCAGTTATCAGTTAGCAGATGTGAGTTTTCAATTCACTCATTACTGTTTACTGTTTACTGTTCACTGAAAAAACAGGATTTATTATTATTTGCTCTCCTCCGAGGAATTTTTCACCGTTTCTTCTAGGATAACTACCGGTTCTTTTTCCCGCTGCTGCGAGCGGATGATATCGATGGTACTTTTCAGCACACTAGCGATAGGAACTGCTATCAATAAACCGAGAATTCCTGCCACTTTGCCACCGATAAAAAGAGATAGAATAATCCAGACGGGATTAAGTCCGATCATACCTCCCATTAACCGAGGGGCGATGACATTATCATTAATTTGACCGACAATAATAGTCAGGGTCAAAACTTTTAACCCTAACCAAAAATCTTGAAACATCAGTAGGGTACTAATGCCAATAATGGTGAAGGCACTGGCAAAAGGAATTAATGTAGTTAGACCGATTGCCACCCCGAATAATAGGGCATAATCAACCTTGAGAATCACAAAAACAAAAATTTGAGCAAGGCTGAGAATTCCCGCCAAAATGGTTTGACCGGCAAAATAGGTTTCAAAAGTTTGACGAATAATCGTTCTTAATTTGAGATTCCAAGGAGCAGGAATCCAGCTAAAAATTCCCTCCCAAATTTGTTCGCCATAGAGAACAAGAAAGACGGTGAGAACCAGAACAAATAGAATGTTTAGGATACTGTTGATAGTTCCCAGCACAAAGCTTAGTAATTGAGTGCTAAGAGTTTGTAAAACGTTAGTTAGTCGTTCCGATAACTGGGTAATTGATTGCTCGATATAAATCGCATATTTCTGAGTTTTATCCCACTTTTCTAAATTTTGTATCTGTTCGGTTCCCGACTCGATCCACTGGGGCAAACTATTGATTAAACTGCTTAATTGCTCGACAATCTGGGGAATTAAAATTAAACCTAAAACGCTCAAAATTAATAGGGCAATTAAAAAGACAATAGCGATCGAACCACTGCGATTAACCCCGCGTCTTTGCAGCAGTTTGATGGGAACATCTAGGACAAAAGCTAGTAAACTAGCAGTGACAAAAATACTGACTAAGGGTTCTAGATAGCTAAATAATTGGAATAATAACCAACCATTGAGAAATAAGAGCGGAAAAACTAGACTTAGCCGCAACCAACGAGGTAGTTGCTTAAAAAGCTCTATCATTAGACCTCTTGTAAAAATCAAAAATTGTTGTTAGGGTTAGGAGTCAGGAGTCAGGAGTTAGTAGTCAGGAGAATTAAGAATGAATAATAATCAATTAAACGGTCTATTTACAGATTTTATGTAATTTAATCCTTGTTTTTGCCTTTTTTGAACCCTCAAAAATTAATTATGCAAGAGGTTTATTAATTTTGTCCTGAGAGAGTATCGAGGTAAAAAGAGACTTTTCTAACCAGAAATCCTCTTTCAATCTAGCATCTCCTCGTTACTTTTCTGGTCCAAGCAACTCTGAAACTCTTATCCTAACTTTATGGAGCTAAGCGGATTCGAACCGCTGACCCCCTCAATGCCATTGAGGTGCTCTACCAACTGAGCTATAACCCCGCGAAGACCATTTTTGAATATAGCTTAAATAGAATCATTTTGTCAAGGGGGGGCGAGAAAAAAATTTGTCACTGCCAAGACGATCGCTCATCCACAAGAGTGAAACAATCGCCCCCATTTAGACAGGAGCCGAAATTTGGGTTAAATAGGTTAAACAGTGACCCATGAGGAAATAAACTACTAACATAGCCGCTGCCGCTGCTGCCACCAAGGTTCCCGCCAGCATCAAGGAAAACTCTTGCCTGTCGAACGCTTGCTGCATCAGATGCAATGACCAAGCCACAAGACCGAGGTCAAAGATGAGAATCGGAACTAACATATTTTAAATTTTGTTAACTTTCATCTATTCTAATACATAATTTTCCCCAGGGATAATCGGACTGAAGTTAAAAACAGGGATTTTTGCCGGTTTCTCGATCGCGGCTGTCAGCCGTCAGCCATTGACTTTCAGTAATAGGTGTAAACCTTACTCTTCTTGGTTTGCAGCCTAAAGAAATCCTTTTCCCGAAAAAGCGACTCAATCCCTAGATTAAGTTCTGCAAATCTTGCTCTCATTTTCCCCGGCTAACGCACGGGTACTTGTTGATTTTGCAGATAATTTTTGACCTCAGCGATGGTTAATTGACCATAATGGAGCAAAGAAGCCAATAAAGCCGCTTCTGCCCGCCCTTCCGTCAATGCTTCGTAGATATGCTGACAATTACCCGCTCCTCCCGAAGCAATCACAGGAATCTCCACCCTTTCAGCGATCGCTTTTGTCAAGGCCAGATCATAACCCGCTTGCGTGCCGTCGGCATCCATACTGGTAACTAACAACTCACCCGCCCCGCGTTTTTCCACTTCTTGGGCCCATAATAAAGCATCAATACCCGTATTTTCCCGTCCACCCCGAACATAAACCTCCCAACCAGGGTTATGCACATCCTTGCGTCGTCTAGCATCGATCGCCACCACAATGCACTGTTTCCCAAAGCGATCGCTGGCTCGATCGAGCAATTCCGGCTCGCGCACGGCAGCCGAGTTAATGCTGACTTTATCGGCCCCGGCTCTTAACAAATTTTTAATATTTTCTAAGGATTGGATGCCCCCACCCACTGTCAGAGGAATAAAAACCTGTTCCGCCGTGCGATAGACTACATCAATAATCGTGTCGCGATCTTCATGGGTAGCAGTAATATCAAGAAAAACCAACTCATCAGCCCCTGCCTGATTATACAAGCGGGCCAACTCCACGGGGTCGCCAGCATCCTGAAGATTGACAAAATTAACCCCCTTCACTACCCGACCTTTATTGACATCCAAACAAGGCAAAATCCGCTTCGCTAACATATCCTAGACTCTTGATTGTAACAATGGCCATCAAACGATCGCATAATTCCACCCCGGCTGCCGAGGAAAATCTGCTCACTCCCAATCCCACTATAGAAGAAACGGAAAAAGCAGAAGCGCAGATTCGTCCGCAATCCCTAGAGGATTATATCGGTCAACAGGACTTAAAGGCTAATCTAAAAGTCACCATCGCCGCGGCCAAAGCTAGACAAGAAGCGATCGATCATCTGCTCTTCTACGGACCGCCGGGGTTAGGCAAAACCACCATGGCTTTAATTTTAGCGGCCCAGATGGGAGTAAATTGCCGCATTACTGCCGCCCCCGCTTTAGAGCGTCCCCGGGACATTACCGGCATCCTGATCAATCTTCAACCCCGGGATATTCTTTTTATCGACGAAATTCATCGACTGAATCGGGTGACGGAGGAGTTATTATACCCAGCGATGGAGGATTATCGCCTAGATGTGACGATTGGTAAGGGTCAAGCGGCGAAAATTCGCAGTATTTCTTTACCTCCCTTTACTTTAATCGGTGCTACTACCAAAGTTGGCTCTTTAACTGCGCCTTTACGCGATCGTTTTGGCATGATTCAACGTCTGCGTTTCTATACAGTTGAGGAATTGACGGCAATTATGCTCAGAAGTGCTACTATATTTAATATTCCCATTACTGAAGCGGGTGCGATCGAAATTGCCCGTCGCAGTCGGGGAACTCCACGCATTGCCAATCGTTTATTAAAACGAGTACGCGACTATGTGCAGGTGAAGGGAGAAACTATGATCACCCCCCAGTTAGCCGCTGAGGGATTAAATCAATTAAATGTGGATTCTATGGGTTTAGATTGGACCGATCGATTAGTATTAAAGACGATGATCGAACAGTTTCAAGGTAAACCCGTGGGATTGGAAGCAGTAGCAGCAGCCACGGGAGAAGATGCCAAAACGATTGAGGAGGTGTATGAGCCTTATTTATTACAAATAGGTTATCTTCATCGTACCCCCCGGGGTCGCATGGTGACGGCAGCCGCCTACGAACATTTAGGTTTACTGGCGAAATTGCCGAAAAATAAGGATCGGAGTTTACCTTTGTTCGACTTCTAGTTTTCTGGATAGGGTTGGCTGAATAAATGTGAAATATAGACGAGGTATGGGGTTTGGGGCTTTTTGGCGAAGCAGCTGCAAGATTTTCAAGCTAGTGGCTCAAAAACCTTACATCTTGATCGGCGATCGCGTCCTGTACGGGCGAAGCATTCGGACAATAACCTATCGCTGAAACCGTAGATTTTCTATCCGAATGCTTCGCCCCTACTTTTTGCCGCAAACCCTAGATAGGGCTGCTGAATAAATCCAAAAACCTTGTTAGATTAAGGCTTTTTCAGGGGGAAAATTCACACCCCACACCCCACACCCTGCCTCTAGGAACAACTTTTTCAGCCAACCCTAATTACCTGGGTTTTAGCTTACCTGTGTCTTTAAATACTGGCTTGACCGCGTGAAATCACACAAGCCTTTATGTAAAGACCGTATGATGAAGATCGTAGTAAGTTCCATTGTTGCCATTGCTTGCCGCTTCTAATCTAGACTGTATTGGGATTTGTCAAAGCCAATTGCAATAGTGAGCTTTTATAGTCAATGATTTTTTAAGTCTGTTAACGCCCTATGTCTGTCCTAAATAAAGAAAATCTTAAACTAGAAACTCTCACCCTGTTTCAAAAATATCAAAAAACAGGAGATAATAAGTTACGAGATCAAATTATGGAGTTAAACCTAGGATTAGTCAGAAGGGAAGCTCATCATTGGGTCAATCAATGCCCTGAAAATTACGAAGATTTATTGCAGGTTGGCTCTATGGGACTAATTCGAGCGGTTCAGCGTTTTGACAGCAGCAAAGGTCATGCTTTTAGTTCCTTCGCTATTCCCTATATTCGCGGCGAAATTCAACACTATCTACGGGATAAAGGTTACACAGTTCGTATTCCTCGTCGTTGGTTAGATTTAGGCAGACAAGCAACAAATATGCGTCGGGATTTCCAGTCCCTCTACAATCGTCAACCCAACGATACGGAAATCTCCCTCGCTTTAAATATTTCCCTCGCAGAATGGCAAGAGGTAAAACTGGCTTTCCAAAACCGTGAACCTCTTAGTCTCGATGCGACGGTTAATAACGATGAAGATAATCATACTTGTTTAAAAGACATCGTTCCCGATCCCCGTTATCGCAGCTTTCAACTGTGTCAAGAGGATCGCATTCGTTTACAACAGGCAATGGCTCAATTAGAAGACAAAACCCGTCATATTCTTGAATTTGTCTTCCTTAAAGATCTTACTCAACGGGAAACAGCCGAACAATTAGGCATTAGTGTCGTTACCGTCTCCCGTCGGGTGAAAAAGGGTTTAGAAATGCTCAAGGAAACCATGCTCCAAGAAGTATTTTAGCCCAATTATCGGTTCTCATGGCAAGTCCGTTATTAACTCCAAATCCAACTTTAAAAACTCAGTTATGGATTTTTTTCCCCTGCTCCGATGCTCCCTGCTCCCAGCTTATCTTTGCCTAAATAGCAAGTAATTTAAAACCTCAGCTAAATATTCATACTGCTCGATCGAATTATAGTAGTGAGCAGAAATTCTCACAATTAATGATGCTTCTCCCCAAGGAATTATCGGCACTTCAATCTGATATTTTTCCCACAGTTGCCTAGATAAATCTTCTGCTGGCCAGGAATAACTAGGAATTAGAATTGAGGACATCGCTCCAATCATTGATTCTGGACAGGGATAATTGACCTGCAAGGCATGACAAAGCAAATTTCTGGCTTTTAAAACCAAATTACGATTCCTCGCCATCAGACCCAGTAAACCATCAATAGAGAGAGAATTTAAAAACTCGATCGCTTTTGGCACTGATAAATAAGCGCTGGGATCATCGGTTCCCATCCAAGCAAATTCTAACTGAAAACGGGAACGATCTTGTCGAGGAGAATTTGCTCCATGGCTAATAGTTAAAGGTCGAATTATTGCCTGTTTATCCCCGCGCACATAGAGAAAAGCAGCCCCCTTGGGACTACATAACCACTTATGACAATTAGCAGTATAATAGGTGGGATTAATTGTCCTGATATTAAGGGGTAAAAAACCTAAAGCATGAGCGCCATCGATGAGAGTATCAATACCCCGATTATTTAATTCTTGCACAATTTCTGCGATTGGCCAAATTAAGGCCGTGGGACTGGTGACATGATCTAAAACTACTAATTTTGTCTGGGGAGAAACAGATGCTAAAATTGCTTGACTAATTTCTAAAGAGGACTGTACAGGAAAGGGAATTTTAGCGATAATTACCTTTAAACCCCATCTTTTAGCTATATGTTTAACTGCATTAGCACAAGCATTATAGGTCTGATCGGTGATCAGAATTTCCTCATTTTCCTGAAAAGTTAAGGAATTTAACACCGCATTCACTGCTGTGGTTGCATTGGGAACAAAGACTAAATCATCGCTATTTACACTGACTAAATCCGCTAATTTTTGCCTAGCAATATCTAATAAACCCTCTAATTCTCTCCCCAAAAATGCTAAAGGTTGCCTTTCCATTCGTTCCCGCAATTGTTGCTGATAATCCAAGACTATTCTAGGGGTTGCACCATAGGAACCATGGTTGAGAAAATAAATATTATCGGGAATTAACCAAGAATTTTTGGACATATTGAATTAGTTTGATTTTATTGAGAACTAGAAAAAATAATAGCTTCATCTATTTTTTGCCGAATATCTTCTCTCCATTCCGCATCAGTTATTTGTTCGTATTCATCGAGTAACTGCAAAGCAAAGTCAATGACTTTTTCTGGAGATTGATATTTTCCCGTTTTCACTTTCCGTTGGAGATGTCGGTTCATAGGTATTATGACTATCTACTGAGAAAATCAGCTTGATCTTAAGTAGGTAGGCGTTAAAAGTTGTCAGATGCCCCCCTTATTAAGGGGGGATTAAGGGGGGATCCCCCCGCCTATCGGCACCCCCCTTATCAAGGGGGGCAGGGGGGATCGAACCTAAAATCCATTTTTAATTTAATTATAACCAGCTACTTAATTTTAAGCTAAATATCGACAAAAAAAAAGCTCTCCAGGAAAAAGGAGAGGGGAGAGAACGAGTTAGAAAAAATTATTAATGTAACCATCCTTTCAGACGACGTGCGACTTGAGGACGACGTAATTTTCGCATCGCTTTAGTTTGAATTTGACGTACTCGTTCGCGAGATAAATTGAACATTCCCCCCACTTCCTCTAGGGTATAGGGTTGACTGGTAGCTAAACCATAACGGAGGGAGATAACATCTTTTTCCCGTTCGGTGAGAACATCACTTAAAACCGCGAAAATTTCCTGACGCATCATCATCTCATTCATTTTATCTTCGGGAAGTTGTAGATCATCATCTTCCAAAAGATCCACTAATTCCGTATCTTCTCCCTTCCCTACACGATGATTTAAAGAGAGAGATTGACGACGCAATTGTAATAATTGCCGCAATTGTTCGGGAGTTATTTCTAACGCTTCCGCAAGTTCCCGTTCATTGGGATTGCGCTGTAAATCTTGCTTGAGAATGCGCTGCACTTTTTTGAGTTTATTGAGTTTTTCGACAATGTGAATCGGTAAACGAATTGTTCGCGCATCGTTAGCAATAGTGCGGGTGATTGCTTGTCGAATCCACCAATAAGCATAGGTGGAGAATTTATAACCTTTATTGGGATCGAATTTTTCGGCCGCACGGTTGAGTCCGATCGCACCTTCTTGAATTAAATCTAAGAAAGGAACCCCGCGATTTAAATAGCGTTTAGCGATAGAAACCACCAAGCGCAAATTAGAACGAATCATTTTCCGTTTAGCTGTTCGTCCGCGATAAAGACGGTTTTCCAGTTGACGTTCATTATCTAATTCTAAAGCGATCGCCCATTCCGTTTTCGTCGGGGGACGATGTAAATTTTCTTGCAGTTTTTGGCGTACTTCTTCCGCTTCCATGAGAAACTTAACCGAGTAGGCTAATTCAATTTCTTCTTCCGCACTAAGCAGGGGATAACGAGCCATTTCTTTAAAAAATGCCCCAACAGTGTCTTCATTGCTGCCTTTATCGTATCCAGTTCCACTACTCCCACGAGTGGTTTTTAGGGTTTCCGGTAAAGGTTCAGTCAGATCTTCGTCAGTTCTTTCAGCAAAATCCACGCTGTCCAGTTCTAAAGGATTTGTCTCCAGGGCAATAATTTGATTAAAATTATCATCGGCGGCTAGTTTAGAGATTTTCATAAGCAGTTATGGATGGAGTGGGGTTATAATAGCGGTGAAAAACTTAGTTTCTCCCAATGGGCTGATTGTTACATTGAATTTTCGGGGAGCAGATTTTTTAAACGTTTTCTTAATTAATGGCGGCCATTTCTGGGATATAATTGGGTGCTTCTGTGTCCATGGTTACAAATCGCTCAACCAGATAATCAGATTTTCTGGTGAATAGGGGAGACTTTCAGGGGTTCCACTTATACACTCTAACTAAGGTTTTTGGTATTTGACTAGGTAAAGATCACGCTTCTTAACAATCAAGATAGCAGTCAGCTTTTTATTACTATTCTTCGCTTTTCTTATTGAGAACTATTCTCAACTTTCGACTAACTATGGTGCGATTTAATAGCTAATAGTCAATAATTCTCATTTGGGAAGACTTCACGGGCTAAAAATCAAAATTTGTGGGCAAAAAAGCAATAATTAAACTGTTTTTAGAGAAAATTAACTGGTTTTATTCCCCTCAAGCTTTAAACTATAATTTAAATACCCCATTCTCCCCACTTCCCACTCCCCACTTCCTACTCCCCACTTCCCGCTCCCCACTGATAACTGATAACTAATAACTGATAACTGATAACCATGCTCGATCGCTGTGCTACCCTGACTGTAGCGGAACCTCGCACACCTTACCAATTAACCACAACTGGGCAACTGTGGTTAGAGGTTTTGGTCGATCGCCCTTATCCTAGAGATAGTCAAGAGGATCAGCAAATATTAACCTATAGTATCCCCCAGGATTTAACAGTAGAAATTGGCGATATTTTAAGCGTTCCCTTTGGTTCTCAGGTAATTGGGGGAATTGCTCTTAGATTTCTCGAAAATTTGCCCGCAGGACTGGAAGAAAATCAAATTCGTCCCGTGGAAGATGTGATTGCTAAGGGGTTTTTCCCCGATAATTATTGGCAGTTATTGACGAAAATCGCCCAATACTACGCAACAGATTTAATCACCGTTGTTCGCGTCGCTTTACCTAAGGGTTTACTGCGAAGTTCCCAACGTCGCATCAGATTAAAACCAGCAGCGATTCCCCCTGGTGCGGAAGTTTTTTGTACTCCCCTCTCCCGTCAGATTTTATCCCTGCTCAAAAATCAAAAAGAAGGCGATTATTCGGCGAAATACCTGCAAGAAAAAGTAAAAAATGCCAATTACGGTATCAAAGATTTAGTTAAGCGCGGTTGGGTAGAAAGTTATCTAGAAGCACCCAAAAGTCCTAATATTAAGCTAAAAAAAGCCATTACCCTACTGATAACCGACTTTCCTCCGGATTTAACCGAAAATCAGCGCAAAATTGTCGAAATTCTCCGTCATCAGGGGGGAGAAATGTGGCTGCCAGAATTGGCACAACTTGCGGGGACAAAACATTTTAAACCGCTCATTGACAAGGGTTATGTGGTGATTGAGGATCGGGAATTTCTGCGCTTATCCTCGGCGATTATGAGCAGGGATCAACCAAAAACACTCACTTCTAGTCAAAAACAGGCTTTAGAAGCCATTCAAACCCTAAAAGGTGGTGAAAGCGCTCTCTTACATGGAGTGACGGGATCGGGTAAAACAGAAGTCTATCTACAGGCGATCGCACCTGTCCTAGCAGCGGGTAAATCTGCCTTGGTTTTAGTCCCCGAAATTGGATTAACACCGCAACTAACCGATCGCTTTGTGGCCCGTTTTGGCGATCGAGTCTATGTTTATCATAGCGCCCTCTCGGAAGGAGAAAGATACGATACCTGGCGACAGATGTTGACAGGAACCCCACAAGTCATTATCGGGACGCGATCGGCGATTTTTGCCCCTTTACCCCACCTAGGCATGATTATCCTCGATGAAGAACACGATAGCAGCTTTAAACAAAGTCAATTACTCCCCACCTATCACGCGCGTACCGTGGCTAAATGGCGCGCTCAATTAAACCATTGTCCCGTAATTTTAGGCTCGGCCACGCCATCCCTAGAAACATGGCTAGAATCCCAAGTTAATCCCCGTCTTTACCTATCTTTGCCCGATCGCATCCAAAATCGCCCCTTACCGCGGGTGGAAATCGTCGATATGCGACGGGAATTGCAGCGAGGCAATCGTTCCCTGTTTAGTCAATCCCTGCGTTCATCTCTGGAAACCCTGCGCGACAAGGGAGAACAGGCAATTTTATTCGTCAGTCGCCGGGGTCATAGTACTTTTGTATCTTGCCGAAGTTGCGGTTATGTGCTGGAGTGTCCCCACTGTGATGTCTCCCTCTCCTACCACCACACCGAACCGGGAGCGCAAGAATTACTCCGCTGTCACTACTGCAACTATGGTCGCATCCATCCGAAACAATGTCCTGAATGCGGTTCTCCCTATCTAAAATTTTTCGGCACTGGCACTCAGCGAGTCACCCAAGAATTAACCAAAGAATTTCCTGATTTGCGCTGCCTGCGTTTTGATAGTGATACCACCCGTAACAAAAATGCTCCCCGGGAACTATTAAAAAAATTTACTGATGGTGAGTTTGATGTTTTAGTGGGAACCCAAATGCTCACCAAAGGATTAGATATAGAGCGAGTTACCCTAGTAGGAGTAATGGCAGCCGATGGTTTACTTTATCACTCCGATTATCGCGCCTCCGAACGCGCTTTTCAAACCCTCACCCAAGTAGCAGGGAGAGCAGGAAGGGGAGAAACAGAAGGAAAGGTAATTATCCAAACCTATACCCCCGAACATCCCGTGATTAGAGCAGTACAAACCCACGATTATGAGGGTTTTGTCGAGACGGAATTAATGCACAGAGAGAGTTTCAATTATCCTCCCTACGGCAGTTTAGTCTTAATTCGCTTTAGTGGTTTAGATGGGGAAGCAGTGCAGAAAAGTGCCGAAAATGTCGCAGAGGAATGTGTTAATAATTTCGGTTCCGATTGGGATATTTTGGGACCTGCACCAGCAACAATTATGCGTGTGGCTAACCGTTATCGCTGGCAAATTCTGTTAAAATTATCGGGAGAAAAGGCTGATATCGGTCGTCTTTTTCGTCCTTTGAAAAGCTTAGTTTTACCGAAGGTAAGTATGGCGATCGATGTGGACCCCTTGACGATAGAATAATCAAGGATGGATAATGCGCTCGCAACGCGCTCGCTACGCGAGATCGCTATTGTTCACGGATGCAACCAGTTTTCTAAATCTGTCAAAGTGTTAAAGTCCAATAAAGCGAGTCCTAAGTCTTCTAACCGCTCCACAGGAAGGTTACGGATGGTTTCTTCTAGATTTTGGGGTATTTCACCGAAACGTCGCTGAAGAAGTCTAATAACAAGATTGGCCTCTTGAATTCTACCCTGTTCAAGACCTTGCTGTCTTCCTTGCTGTACACCCTCTTGAACCGCTTGTTCTCTATCCTGTTGGTAAAGTGGAGCTAAACGCATAATAAACTCCCTATCCTCCTGTGTTTTTTTCGATAACGCTTCTAAATTTCTACTCAGATTATACAATAAGTTTAAGGAAGCCGATTTTAGGGGATTATTCGGCGATAATCTGGTTAATTCATCGATAGCTCTCTCTCTTGTTCCTCCTCTACCCAATAATCTTAGCCATAATGTCTCTGGGATTGCGGGTAATTGATGAATGACGACAATAGCTGTACCGAAACCCTCCGGGAGAAAATAAACCCCTTCTCCCCAATTGGGTTGTAATTGAGCCGTAAACAGGGATAAAATGCGCTCACTAGCTGTAGGGGTGAGAATCCATAACTTAGGTATCTCCTCCTCTGATATTCTCTGTTTATTTCTCTTTGCTTCTCTCTGGAAGATTTCACGAATAGCAAAGCGCTTGGATAGACAATCATTGATACCATCAAGGGTAATCCCATTGCGATAGGGTTCTAATAAACAAGGATGTTGGCATAATCTGCCTAATAATCCTAACTGAGGGGGAATTGCCTCGGTATTAGGACTAAAATACACATCAATTTCTTTAATTTCTGAGGTGACTTCTTTGCTGATAACTACTGTACCGTAGGGAGAAAGAAGGGTTTCTAAGAAGTCTTTGCTAAATTTATCCCAAATAAAGCGAGTCATTTCAGTTATCAGTTATCAGTTACCAGTTATCAGTGACTACCACCTAAACTCGGTAGCTTGAAAAAGGTTAATTGCCTCAGTTGGTTATTTTTGCCCTAGATTAATCATAAAGTACAGAAGTAAAACAGAGATTATTCATTATTCAGGAGCATCTCACCTTTGTAACCCCTAAATCAGGTTTTTATGTCAAGCTATTTTGAAAGCCTTGCTAGAAACCAGTTTTAGGGATAAGTATAATTACTCACTTGCATAAATGAGATGCTCCCCATTATTCATTATTGATTATTCCGATTGACTGGCGATAATTTTTGGCTCTTCTAGGTTCTGTGTGAGCATGGTATAATAGTAACACAGAACAGGAGGTGGGTTATGTGGATAAATTTTGATCAACTCCTCGATTTACCAAATGTAACAGTGGTCAATTAT